>CAZCYS010000275.1:0-1986 GCA_964502825.1 uncultured Hydromonas sp.
TATGTTAAGGAAAACCCGTGGAAAGCCGTCGGCATTGCCGCCAGCTTGGGCTTGATGATCGGTGCGCTGATGCGCAAAGATGGTGAAGCCAAACCGGAGGGTGACAATCAGGTGATTGATGCACAGCCGCCGAAACTGAAGTAAATCAGCTTGATTGGGGTTCGGCTTCACGACGGTCGATTGTGATGCGACCTGTGATCTGATGAATGGTGCGAATGGTGAAAATCATTCGCACCGTTTTTTATACGGCTCGTCTGAGTCTTGCATCAGTGTGATGAAGACTTTATGATGACCTTCATTATCGAAACACAACTATTATTTAAAAGGTCGGAGGCTGTCCATGACGGTTATTACTCAAGTTGAAGATTTACGTCGTTTGGCGCAAAAGCGCGTTCCACGCATGTTTTACGACTATGCCGATTCAGGCAGTTGGACGGAATCGACCTACCGCGCCAATGAGGCGGATTTTGCCCGCATCAAACTGCGTCAGCGCGTCGCGGTGGATATGCGCAATCGCTCGAGCGCAACCACGATGATCGGGCAAAAAGTGGCGATGCCGGTGGCGCTGGCGCCCACCGGACTGACGGGGATGCAGCACGCCGACGGTGAAATTCTTGCGGCGCGGGCGGCGATGGCCTTTGGCGTGCCGTTCACGCTCTCAACCATGAGTATTTGCTCGATCGAGGATGTGGCCGAGCATGCGGGGCGCGGCTTTTGGTTTCAGTTATACATGATGAAAGACCGCGAATTTATGTCGCGTCTGATTGGGCGGGCCAAAGCGGCGGGTTGTAGCGCCTTGGTGCTGACCTTGGATTTGCAGATTTTGGGGCAGCGGCACAAAGATTTGATCAACGGATTGTCCGCGCCGCCAAAATTGACTCTGAAAAATATCGTGAACATGGCGACCAAGCCGCGCTGGGCTTGGGGGATGTTGCGCACCTCCCGACGTGGGTTTGGCAATATTGTCGGTCATGTCAGTGGCGTGGACGATATGAGCTCGCTCTCGACATGGACGGCGCAGCAGTTCGATCCTGCGCTGGACTGGGATGTGGTGCAGTGGGTCAAACAGCAGTGGGGCGGGCCGTTGATTATCAAAGGTATTTTGGATGTGGCGGATGCGCGCTTGGCGGCTCAATCGGGCGCGGATGCGCTGGTGGTCAGCAATCACGGCGGGCGGCAATTGGACGGTGCGCCGTCTAGTATTCGGGTGCTACCGGAGATTGTCGATGCGGTGGGTTCGCAGATTGAAGTGCATTTGGATGGTGGTGTGCGCAGTGGTCAGGATGTGTTGCGTGCGCGGGCATTGGGTGCGCAGGCGGTGTACATCGGTCGGCCATTCTTATACGGTTTGGGTGCGATGGGGCAGGCGGGCGTGACCAAGGCGCTGCAATTGATTCATCATGAGTTGGATGTCACGATGGCTTTATGCGGCCATCGTGATATTGAGCAGGTGAATCGGGAGATTATTTACAGCATCGATTCGTAGTTTGCATGGTTATTGCGGGTGACGTAGCGCGTTGATGGCCTCTTGGGTCTCACGCGCTATTTTTTGTGCGGCTTGGGTGTAGTCTTCGTCGGCGCTGGCGTAGATGATGGCGCGCGAGGAGTTGATGATGACGCCGCTGCCGTTCGCGGTTTGTCCGGCCTGCATGGTGGCGGCGAGGTCGCCGCCTTGTGCCCCGATGCCGGGGATCAGCAGCGGCATGTCGCCGACGATGGCGCGTACTTGCGCGATTTCATTCGGGAAGGTGGCGCCGACGACGAGGGCGCATTGACCATGGGTATTCCATTCGTTGGCGACTTTGTGCGCGACGATTTGGTACAGCGGTTGGCCGTCGACTTTGAGAAATTGTAAATCGCTGCCGCCCGGATTGGAGGTGCGGCACAGGATGATGACGCCTTTGTCGGCGTAGGCTAAGTAGGGTTGTACCGAGTCAAAGCCCATGTAGGGGTTGACTGTGACGGCATCGGCTTGGTAGCGCTCGA
>CAZCYS010000276.1:0-1985 GCA_964502825.1 uncultured Hydromonas sp.
GCGTATGCTCGTTTGACATGGGCTTCTATTATCAATGGTTACAGGACTCCGAACAACGTCGGCTCAATGATCTGCACGAGTGGGTGCAGCCGTTTGTGCCGATGTTTGACGCGGTGACGTTATTGTTGCAACTATCGCGCAATTTGGCTTTGACCAAAGACTGTGTGACGAATTCGTACGCGTATCAACAGCCCTTATCCGGTCGTAAATTTGACATCATGCGTGTCGAATTCGCCAATACCAGCAACTATCTGCCCGACTTTAGCGCCAACAAGCACGTCATTTGGCTGCGTTTTGCCGCGCCCGTGGTCAGTGTGCGCTCAAGTGCAAAAACCATGCAACGCACCATGCAAGAAGAAGTGGCTTTTCGCCTCGGCTTGTGCGGCGTGCCAGCCACATCGCCAGTGGCGCAGCGTGAACAAGTTCACCCGTTTTACAGTGCGCTATGACCGTACGGGTGAAATGTCCGACCTGCCGTCAGGAAATCGCATACGATGCGCGTTCGCCGTTTCGCCCGTTTTGCTCAGAACGCTGCCGTCTCATTGATTTGGGCGCTTGGTCGCAGGAAAGCTTTCGTATCCCTGTGGTTGAGGAAGATGACGCGCTGAATGTGCATACGCCACTGGATGATGCGCCGCGTTAAGATTAAATCAATGTAAAAAAACCGTCAGTATCTGACGGTTTTTTTGCGCAAATCGTAAAGCTACGGGCGATTACTGCTTGCCGTCTGCTGTACGAACCGCTTCTTTGACATCGGTTGCGGCTTTGTCTACCGTTGCTTTAGCAGCGTCAGCAGCATTTTTAGCTGCATCAGCGGCGTTGCTTGCCGCGTCTTTTGCAGCATCTTTTGCCGCGTCCTTGGCTGCTTCAGTGGCAGCGCCAGCAGCGGTTTTGCCTGCATCGACTGCGTTGGCTGCGGCGTTTTTCGTGGCATCAACAGCAGATTCCGCTTTTTGATTCGCGCCACAAGCGGCCAAAATGCCAGCTGAGAGTAATACGGCGATCAGTGAGAGTTTTTTCATATCCAATTCCTTTGGTCTAAATGCTGCCGCTCCAAATTTAGGGTGGTAGCGACGGCCTTTGGGGTTTATTACTAAGCAACGTAATGTCATTAAACAGCGTGATGGATTATAAATAAAAATCACGATGCAAGTGTGGATGCGGCTGCTTTTTTAACGCTTGAGTCAAAATGTGCGATGAGTGTCGCGTATTTGCCTCAATTCGCTAGGTAAGGCGTGTGCTGCCTTAATCTACGGCCAAAAACCAGCCTTGCTCGTACCAATCGTGCCACACTGCCCATAATTCGGAGTCTTTGGTGATGGAGCCAATCTCCTCGGCAGACAAGGCGCGCTGGTTCGCCAGTTGTTGCAACACCTCGGCGTCTACGCCATCGGCGACGAAATGTTCGCCATTGATGAACACCCACGGTGCGCGGTACAGCATTTTGGTGGCGAAGGCCAATTGCAGACCCTGCTTTTTGATGCGGTTTTTGAACTGCGCCAAGGTGCAACTGCTCGGCAGGTCAAAAAACACGCTCGGTTTGGGCTCGGATAGGTAGCAGCCGAGGCTCTCGGTCACCCAGTCTTTGTCCCAGCGCATTTCTTGCAAACGCTTGCTGATGTCGTTAATCATCTCGTTCGGAATTTGCGCGGGCGTGTCTTGATATTTCAAATTCGGGTCGGCGTAGTGGCCGGACAGTTCTAGATTGTCCTCGATAAATTGCAGCAGCGCGACGCCCAACTCCTGGTAACTCGGCGTGCGAAAACCGATCGAGTAGGTCATGCAGTCACCCACCGCGATGCCGTCGTGTGCGTATTGTGGCGGTAGATAGAGCATATCCCCCGGCTCCAGCACCCAGTCTTGCTCGGGTGTGAAGTGTTGCAAAATGCGTACCGGCAGATTCGGGCGAATACTGCGATCCGTTTCCTGAGAAATGCGCCAATGGCGTTTGCCATAGCCTTGCAGTAAAAACACATCGTACGCGT
>CAZCYS010000277.1:0-1984 GCA_964502825.1 uncultured Hydromonas sp.
GTGAATTGTAGAATACTGACTTTTCCGCCTTTGGGCAAGCAATTTTCGATGCGTTTACAGTAGGTTTCAATTTGGTTTGGGCTGCTACAAAATCGGACATAAACGGAAAACTGGCTCATCTCAAATCCCATATCCAGTAGGTCATTGCGAAAGGCCGTCGCTGCTTTGCGTTCTTCTCTTTCGATGACGGGTAGGTCAAACATGACGACGAGCCACATCAGACGGTATCCTGAAAGCATGGTTGGTTCTCCATCATGTTTATTAATCCTCTAATGAGTAACTGGCTAGGTCAATCGGTAAGCTAGGCAATGGTACATCCAGTGCATTCTTTTCTCCCAAATAGACTTGAACCAATGAGGTGGCTAATCGTTGGATACATGTCATGACAGGTGTGGCACCAAAGTCAGTTTGCATATCGTCATACATGACGTGTACCAATGCGCGTTTGGTATTCGGCTGTAGTTCGGTTTCACTTTGTTGTGCCAGTTGCCACACTTTGAGGTCCACCATGGGGCGAAATGGTTCCATGAGGTCGTCAACAAGACGCATGGCATTGTTTGCATTGCTGTGATAGAGGCTAATTGTTGGGTGCAAGCCAGCGGCAATTACGGAGCGAGCGGTGCAAGCACGAAGAATGGTGTAGCCGTAGTTAAGCATGGCGTTGAGGCCGCCGCTGTTTTGATCGCGACGAAATTCATTGCCCATGAGTTGCGTCCAGTAGAGTCGCGCGGCTTGTGCTTCAATATTCGCCGGATCCCCCGATTTTATTTTGCTCAGCATGGCGTTGAGTGGAATGGGATTGCCGCCGATGGCTTCGATCACAGCGGCTTGTTGCTGAACCTTGCTGCGGACAATTTCTGCCCACATGCGTTTATGTGTGGGTTTGCTGGCGGCAATCTGTGCGTCAAAGCGTTTGGCTTGATTGTAATTGCCATCGACTGGGATCAGCATACCCGCCGGATTGTGATTGGCGGCACACAGCACGACCGGCGCACCACGTTCTGCGAGTGCGACCAATAGGTTATTGGTGTAGCTCATGCCATGCGCATTGGCGATGACTGCGTAAATATCATCAATGGGAACTTGTCCCATTTCTTTGCGTGGTGGGCTCGTATCGGTCACCACCATAAAGCCGCGTTGTAGAGAAAGGTGGCGATTGTCATCTGCGATTTCTACAATGCGACCAATCATGATGCGCTCCTTATTTTTTAAGTTCGCCTATTGGGGATACCATTACTTTGCGAGCTTGGGTTTTTTGTAAAGAACCAGCCATTTTTGAAACATAAGTAAATGGGTTTTCTTTATCTCGATTGCGAGCATCTACATTGGCTTCGTTATGTTCGGCAAAAAATATTTGTCCATTTCCGCCGATTTTTACCACTCGCATTAAACGCCACCGTTCATTCTCCATCATATACAGCGTGTCATCAATCTGCAATCGCATCACCAATGGTTTGCCAGAAATGCTGGTAGTGCGGGAGTAGAGTCGTTGTTCACCTTTGGTTTTACCCAGTTGGCGAATCAATTGGTAGGCCGTATAAGTGGATACCACTTCACCTTCCCATTTGCCTTTGTCATTGCAAACGATGTCAATGCAGAAGTTACTGCCGCCCAGATAGCCTTTATAGGCTTTGGGATTGTCATGCTCGTCGATGCCATGACGATGTTGATCGCGTGTGCTGTTGAATGGAATGACGTTGAGCTTTTTATCTTCGCGTTCTCGTTTGTCTTCTTCATTGCGTATGCGACGGCTGGCAATGCCGTCTGGTCGTAAACCCCATGCGGTTTCTTCGTGCATGGCACCTTCGTAGCTGTGGTCGGGTTTGTGACTGACGTAAATATTGCTTATGGCGCGTTGAACATGTTCGCGGTAGGTTGGCCACGGGTCGGGCATGTGCTCCACTAGTTTATCCACTTGTTTTTGTCGAGCGGACGCGCTGGCGTTGGCAAAGCGTTGGAGCAAGCCTTGATCGGTCACGCCGAT
>CAZCYS010000278.1:0-1977 GCA_964502825.1 uncultured Hydromonas sp.
TTCATGCCGTCCATCAGCGGGCCTTCGATGACTTGGATCGGCTTATCCGCGGCGAGGCGGCATTCTTCGGTGTCTTCGTCGATAAACTGCGTGATGCCGTGTACCAATGAGTGCGTCAGGCGCTGGCGCACAGGCAGCTCGCGCCATGCCAGATTGACCTCGGTTTTTTTGCCGTCGCCTTTGAATTGCTCGGCGATTTCGAGCAGGCGCTCGGTCGCATCCGCACGGCGATTGAGTACCACGTCCTCGACGCGTTCTTTGAGCTCGGGGTCAAGGTCGGCGTATACGCCCAGCTGTCCCGCGTTGACAATCCCCATGTCCATGCCCGCCGCAATCGCGTGGTACAGGAACACGGTGTGAATCGCTTCGCGCACCGGCTCGTTGCCACGGAAGGAGAAGGAGACGTTGGACACGCCGCCGCTGACCATGGCGAACGGTAGGTTTTCTTTGATCCAGCGCGTCGCGTTGATGAAATCCACCGCGTAGTTGTCGTGTTCGGGGATGCCCGTGGCAATCGCGAAAATATTGGGGTCAAAAATGATGTCGCTGGCAGAAAAGCCAATCTGCTGCGTGAGGATGTCGTAGGAGCGTTTGCAAATTTCGATTTTGCGCTCGAAGGTGTCGGCCTGACCTTGCTCGTCAAACGCCATGACAATCGCCGCCGCGCCATAGCGCATGATTTTGCGCGCGTGTTCGATGAACTGCGCTTCGCCTTCCTTGAGTGAAACCGAGTTCACCACGGGCTTGCCCTGCACGCATTGCAGGCCGGCTTCGATCACCTCCCATTTGGATGAATCGAGCATGATCGGTACGCGGGAGATGTCTGGCTCGGATGCGATCAGGTTCAAAAAGCGCACCATCGCGGCTTTTGAGTCCAGCATCGCCTCGTCCATATTGATGTCGATGATTTGCGCGCCGTTCTCAACCTGCTGACGCGCGACGGACAGCGCTTCGTCGAATTGATTGTTCAAAATCATGCGCGCAAAAGCACGCGAGCCGGTGACGTTGGTGCGTTCGCCGACGTTGACAAACAGTGACTGGTCGTCGATGACAAAGGGTTCGAGGCCGGAGAGGCGGAGGTTGCGTTTGAGGGTGGTCATGTACTGATTCGATTCGATGGATGATTCTGCTATGGGATGTTATGTAGGCTTTTCGGCATATGGCATTGTATCTTGAATGCCAATTTTGCCCAGCAAACCCCTAATTTTACCTGCTTTGCTTTATTTGAGTAGTTGGACAAAATTCGCTCGCAGTTTGCTCAACTTGTTGGGGATCATCATTTGGCAATAGCCATTATCGGGGTTGTGCGCGAAGTATTCTTGGTGGTAGCCCTCGGCGCGGGTGTATTGTGCGGGGTTGAATGCTTCGATCTGCGTAGTGACGGGCTGCTCGATGGCTTGCTCAACCCAGTTTTTCATCGATTGTGCGGTGAGATTTTGCGCCGCGTGGTGGGTGAAAATGGCACTGCGGTATTGTGTGCCGATGTCGTTGCCTTGGCGGTTGAGCGTGGTTGGGTCGTGCAGGACGAAGAATATTTGCAGCAGGGTTTCGTAGCTGATGATCTGCGGGTCAAATAGGATGTGGATGACTTCGGCCAATCCGGTGTTGCCGGTGCATACTGCTTCGTAGTTGGCGTTCGCATAGTCGGAGCCGGCGTAGCCGCATTCGACATCGAGTACGCCTTTTAGCTCGGCAAAGGCGGGTTCGAGACACCAGAAGCAGCCGCCGGCCAGCGTGGCCAGTTCGAGTCCTTCGGGTGCGGTTTTTGCGATCGGTTGGGTACGCGACATGATGTGGTTTTTCTGTTGAAATTTTTTGTCCGCATAGACAAAAAGATGGGGTTTTTAAATTCCTCGTATTTTACGTGAATTATAGCTATTTGTATTGTTTTACTCTGGAGGGCGCGGTGTTTTCGTGAGGATTTTTGGTTTTTGACAAAATGGTAAAAAGTGTGTGCATTCAGATGAAAGAATGTGG
>CAZCYS010000279.1:0-1968 GCA_964502825.1 uncultured Hydromonas sp.
GTGCGGGTGAGTTGATTGGCGGGGGTTTGTGGATGGATGCCGCACAAAAACAGTACTTCGCTGGCGTAAATATTGCCCACGCCGACCACCCATTTACCGCTCATCAGCGCGACTTTAATGTCCTGAGTGAGGCTGCGGGTGGCGCGATAGATGTGTTCGCCATCAAAGGCCGGATCAAACGGTTCCATGCCCAAACTCTGCAAACGTGGATGCGTACGCCAGTCGCCATCGGCTGCGTCGTGCCACAACACCGAGCCGAAACGACGCGGGTCGTGAAAGCGCAGAATCTGCTCCCCAAGCTCCCAATCGACGTGATCGTGTTTCTGTGGCGGAGTGTTTTTCGCCACGATGCGCAGACTGCCGGACATGCCGAGGTGAATCAGCAGCGTGCCACAGCGTCCGTCTGCACAGTTGATATGGATCGCCAGATATTTACTGCGCCGCTCGGTGCGCTCGATGCGGGCGTTTTTCAGCCACTTGGGCAGCTGCGCGTCGATCGGCCAGCGCAGCGCGCTTTGGCGCACCACCATGCGCGAGACGGTTTGTCCTTCGATGTGTGGCGCCACGCCCATGCGGGTGACTTCCACTTCGGGTAATTCGGGCATATTTAATACACCATTGAACGATACGATGATCGGGTTAGAAACAGAACTTGCAGCATAAAATTGGTTACAATGCCTTTTATTTTCGACACAGATCGCAGCCCAATGAAACACACTTCGCATTCCACCGTCAGCCGCTCACCCTTTGCCATGCGCCGTATTGTATCAGCCATTGCAGCGGGTATGCTCGGTTTGGCGGCGAGCGCTTTTTCGACGCACGCACTGGCGCAAACCCGTGACGTTTTGCCGGACAAAATCGAGTCGCAAGAGAGCAAAACCGAATACGTTTTACCCAAACAAAAGCTCACCTACGAAATCACCGCCTATCAAATTCTCAGCGATATGGCGCTCACGCGTGGCGAGCTGAGAACGGCCTACCAAGGCTATCTGCGCCTCGCACAAAAAACCCGTGATCCGCGCTACGCCGAGCGTGCGTATGTGGTGGCGGCATTGGCAGACGACCCCGCGTCGGCATTGATCGCCGCGCAGTTGCTCAAAAGCCTCGCGCCGAGCGCCACGCTGGGCGACTCGTTGATCGAACAAATGGCCTTGGCCAATATTTTGAAGAAAAGCGAAGCCGGTCAACTGCAATCGGCCTACCAAGACACCCAAGCCTTTCTCAAAAAGCATCCCAAGCACGAAGTCGGCCTGACTCTGTTGGGCGATTTGGCCGGAAAACTGGGCTATACCGACGATCAATTGCATGCCTTTGAGCAGCTGTACGCGCTCACGCCAAACGATGCCGAAGCGATGAACAACCTCGGTTACTACTTGGCTGACCACAATATTCGTCTGAACGAGGCGGAAAAATTGATCAAACGCGCGTTGAAAATATCACCGACCGCGCCGCACATCATTGACTCCGCCGCATGGCTGGCGTATCGCCAAGGCAAACTCGCGCAAGCGGTTCAATTAAGCCGTGCCGCCGTAGCCGCGCAGCCCAGCCCGGATGTGCGACTGCATCTGGCAGAAATTCTTTGGGTGTCCAACGGGGCGGGCGAGCGTGACGAAGCGCGAACCCTGTTTGCTCAACTCAAAACCGAAATCGACGCAAACGACACCGTGCTGATCAAACAATTCAATGAAACCACGCGACGTCTGGGCGTGGATGCCACCGCACCATAGCCCACCAACACATCATGAATCCTATGACCTCAAACCGACACATCCTTTCACATCATCTACGCTACCTACGCCGCCTGTGCGTCGGGCTGAGTGTGATCGCATTGACCACATTGACCGCGTGCAGCACGCTCAAACCCGTTGAGCGCACTGAAAAGCCCTATTTCAATATGGAAGGCCGCATGGCCGTTGACATGCCGCGCTCACCGGAAAAAGGCTCCTCAGGCAAAATCCGCTGGGACGA
>CAZCYS010000280.1:0-1961 GCA_964502825.1 uncultured Hydromonas sp.
ATGTTTTCACGCATGTGGTTCATGCGCCGCTCGGTGGTGTCGTTGAGCTGTTGCAATTGCTGCACCAATTGCGTGGTGGTCTGCGTGAGTTGTTTGAGCAAGGTTTCGCGCGCGTTTTGCGCCTCGGTGCTTTGGTTTTCGCGCACGGCTTTGAGTTCGTCGCCCATCAGACTTTGCACGCGAAACAGGTTTTGCCCCAGTTCCTCGCGCTGCTCGCGCGCCAGCACACTGGCGTGTTCGCGCATGGCGGCGGTTTGTTGGGCGCCGTGTTCGTGCGCTTTGTCAAAACCTTCGTCGAGGTCTTGTGCCAGTTGGCTCAATTGTTGCTGCGCGTGCTGTTGCAGCAGTTTTTGTTCCAACTGTTGCGCACGCTGCTGCCCCGTTCGGGTGAATACGAACAGTAATAACAGCAGCACCAAAGCAAGCAATACGATGCTGACGATCAATAAGGTACCGAGTAAATTCACGTCCATCACGATTGCGCCTTCGGTGTGATTGCTACGCCATACTGCGCGGATAGTTGGGCGAATTTCGCGCTCAAATCAGGTGGCTTGACGCCCATCATCGGCATTTGCGGTTCGCCCTCCACTGCGTCGGGCTGATTGCGCATCCATTCGGCGGTGTTATAAAACGAGTTGATGAGTTTTTGGAACAGCGCTTCGGCTACGTTGATCTCACGCATCGCCTGCGCCATGCACGCGACCCATTGATCGCGCTCGATCGCGCCGACTTTGAACGGCATGTGGCGCGCGCGCAGACGCGGATGGCCGTATTGTTCGACATACAGTTGTGGTCCGCCGAGCCAGCCGCTCAAAAATAGGAATAATTTCTCGCGCGTCAGCGCCAGACTGCCATGGTGCGTGGCGCGCAGATCGGCGTATTTCGGCTCAATTTCCATCAGGTCGTAAAAACGCTCCACCAGCTCGCGCACGCGCGACTCGCCGCCGAGCAGTTCATACGGCGTAGCGGGCGCATTTTTTGGATTTACAGCTTCGGTCATGGATAGGCTCTATTGTTTGCCCCGAATATGGGGGTTTTCATTTACGGATACTCGTGCGATTATAACGCTTTGCACTGTCTTTGCGCGCATTGTCCATCCTTTGAAAGTCATTATTTATGTCTACCGCCGCTCCAATTGCCAGCCAAACCGCCGCCCTTGCCAATCTCACCGTGATTGATCTGTCGCGCATCCTCGCAGGGCCCTTTGCCGCGCAAAATTTGGCGGACATGGGGGCCAAAGTGATCAAAATCGAGCATCCGAATGGCGACGACACGCGTCGCTGGGGGCCGCCGTTCGTCGAGCGCGACGATGGCTCGAAGGATGCGGCGTATTATTTCTGTGCCAATCGCAATAAAACCAATCTGTCACTGGATTTTACCCAAGCAGCGGATCGCGAGCGTTTAATTGAGCTGATTAAAACCGCAGACATTGTGATCGAAAACTACAAAGTCGGCGGACTGGCGAAGTATGGTTTGGACTACGCCTCGATTCGCCTGCTCAACCCGCGCATCATTTACTGCTCCATCACCGGTTTTGGGCAAAACGGCCCGTACAAAGACCGTCCGGGCTACGATGCGCTGATTCAAGCGATGGGCGGACTGATGAGCATCACCGGCGAGGCCGAGCAAGCCCCGCAAAAAGTCGGCGTCGCCGTCGTTGACCTGATGACCGCGATGTACGCCACCACCGCCATTTTGGCTGCGGTCAATCACCGCCATGTCACGGGGCAAGGCCAGCACATCGACCTCGCGCTGTTTGACGTGCAAGCGGCCATGCTCGCCAACCAAGCGGCCACCTATCTGCTCAGCGGCCAAATTCCTACGCGCCAAGGCAGCGCACACCCGTCCATCGCGCCGTATCAGCCCATGCGCGTGCAGGACGGCTTTGTCATGCTCGCCGTGGGCAACGACGGCCAGTTTGCCCAACTCTGTCACGCCGCCGGTTTACCCGAACTGGCACA
>CAZCYS010000281.1:0-1960 GCA_964502825.1 uncultured Hydromonas sp.
CATCGCTGGATCGGCTATGTCGCCACCGGTTTTGTCCTCGTACGCATTGTGTGGGGATTTGTAGGAACGCAACACGCGCGCTTTAGTGACTGGTTTCCCAGCCCTCGCCGCGTGATAGAATACACCAAGCTCAAATTATCCGGCCAAGCGCCGCGCTACATCGGGCACAATCCTTTGGGTGCGGTGATGATGTTGGCGCTGTTGTTACTGGTCATCAATCAAGGCGTGACCGGCTATATGATGGGCACGGATCTATTTTTCGGCGAGAAATGGCTCGAAGAGTGGCATGAATTGGGTGCCAATTTGATTTTGACCTTCGTCGGACTGCATGTTTTGGGCGCGATTTTTGAAAGTATCAAACAAAAAGAAAATCTACCGTTATCCATGATTCACGGCTACAAACGTGCCGATGAACCCAAAGCCCATGATTAACCCTCATTAACCCACAGCACATAAAAATAACTCATCATGACCTCACTCTCTCCACTGCAAATCATGCTCATCCCGTCCTCATTCATTGCCTTGTCGGGCGTGTTGGCCTTAACTTGGCAGCCCTCGCATCGCATGCGCAGTCTGATTCAGCACTTTGCGGTTGGGGTGATTTTGGCGGTCTTATCAACCGACGTTTTCCCTGAGATTGCCAAAGAACACGCGGCGGCCGAGGTGCTGATCGGCTCTTTTGCCTTGGGCGGTTTTTTCATGTATTTGATGAAAAAACTCACCGACCGCTGGGAGCGTCAAGCGCACGCATCGGGCAATACCGGCACCAACATCGGACTGATTTCAACCACATTTATTGACGCGGCTATTGACGGCCTGATTATTGGCACGGGCTTGGCGGCCAACACCGCCACAGGCTTGATCTTGGCTGTCGGCTTGTCGGTGGAAATGCTGTTTTTGGGTTTGTCACTGATGTCGGAAACCATGAAGGGCAAACGCATGGTTCTGCTGACGTGTGTTTTGGGTCTGGTGATGTTCGCGTCGATGTTCCTCGGTTATCACTTTTTGAAAGATGCATCGCCGACCATCATCGCTGCCATTTTGTCGTTTGGCGCCGCTGCATTGGTATATCTGGTCACCGATGAATTGCTGATCGAAGCCCACACGATTGAGGAAACGCCGGTATCCGCATTGTGGCTGTTTGCGGGGTTTCTGTTGTTTTGGGGCTTTGAGTTGTATACCATCTGACAAACAAAAGGCTTGGTTATCCAAGCCTTTTGCAGTCATACCGCACGCGCCTCATTCAAAAACCGTTGTAGGGGCTGATACGCCAAGTAGGTCTCCAACACGGTTTGCTCCAGCTTGGCACTGCGCATTTGCGCATCGCTCAAATTGCGTTGAACCCACAGCGCTTTGAATTTAATCCACTCGATGTACGGGCTTTCGGCGCGCTCGCCCGTGAATCCTTGCGGTGGACGCACCAGCCGATCGCCATGCAGTCGGCCAAAATATTGCGTGAATGTCTCGTCCTCAATCACCCGCATCAGCTCCGCACCGTTGTGCAAAATATGCAGGCGAATCTGCTTGAGCCACTCGGGGCTGGGCGCATGCGCACCGCCGCCGATCATGCTCGAATCGGGCGCAATGTGCAGATAAAAACCCGCGCGGTTAAAATCCGAGCGTTTGCCGCTGGAAACAACATGAATGCCAAAATGCGTCTTGTATGGTGCGCCGTCGCGGGCATAGCGCGCGTCTTTGTAAATTCGAAACAGGCAGTTTTTCGGCTCCACGCCGATCAGCAAGGGATCGTACGGAATCAAGACGCCAATCAATTCATCGGTAAAATCCAGCAATTCGCTGTGCAACTGTTGATAGCGCGTTTTGTGTTCGTTAAACCATTCGCGTTTATTATTCGCCGCCAGTTCACGCAAAAATGGCAAGGCATCACTGGGCAATCGCATACGCACTCCTTTCGGGCTAATTGACTGATGGACGGTGGATGAGTTTGTTATAATACGCG
>CAZCYS010000282.1:0-1960 GCA_964502825.1 uncultured Hydromonas sp.
CCGATCATCGTTGGCCACGCCCACCCGCGTGTGGTCAAAGCGGTGCAAGAAGCCGCGGCAAACGGCCTCGGCTACGGCGCACCGACGCGTGCCGAAGTGGAAATCGCCGAGAAACTGTGCGCGATGCTGCCGCAATTGGAGCAGGTTCGCCTCGTCTCCTCCGGCACCGAAGCGACCATGAGCGCGATTCGCCTCGCGCGTGGTTTCACCGGCCGCGATTTACTGGTGAAATTCGAGGGCTGCTACCACGGCCACTCCGACAGCCTGCTGGTCAAAGCCGGTTCCGGCCTATTGACCTTTGGCAATCCATCCTCTGCGGGCGTGCCGCAAGCCGTGTCCAAAGACACGCTGGTATTACCGTACAATGACGTTGAGGCGCTGCAAACCCTGTTCAAGGAAAAAGGCGATCAGCTCGCCTGCGTCATCCTCGAACCAATCGCAGGCAATATGAATTTCGTGCGCGCCACGCCTGAATTCATGCAAACCCTGCGCGAATTATGCACGAAGCACGGCGCGGTATTGATTATTGACGAAGTGATGACCGGCTTTCGCGTGGGCAAACAATGCGCGCAAGGACTGTACGGCGTGCAAGCCGACATCACCACATTGGGCAAAGTCATCGGTGGCGGCATGCCGGTCGCCGCGTTTGGCGGTCGCCGCGACATCATGGCGCACATGGCGCCGCTCGGCGGCGTGTATCAAGCGGGCACACTGTCCGGCAATCCAGTCGCGGTCGCTGCGGGTATGACCACGCTGGACATCATTTCCGAGCCGAATTTCTACCAAAATCTGTATGAACGCACGCGCCAACTGATGAATGGCCTCGAATACGCCGCGCAGGTGGCGGGCGTACCCTTCTCCACCGACTGCGAAGGCGGGATGTTCGGCCTGTATTTTGCCGAGAAAAAGCCGCAGAGCTTTGCCGACATGATGGCCTCGCGCACCGACCTGTTCCCCGCATTTTTCCACGCCATGCTGGACGAAGGCGTCTACCTCGCGCCATCGGCGTTCGAGGCAGGCTTTGTCTCCGCCGCACACAGCGCAGATGATGTGGTGAACACCATCGCGGCGGCGCAAAAGGCGTTTAAACAACTGAAGGTTTAACTGCTTCTAAAATGAAAACCGCGCTACTGTTTGAGTAGCGCGGTTTTTTATTCCGATTCGGGTCATTGACTTACAACTCGTCTTTCGGCACATACTGCAATCCGCTCAACTTCATCACCGCACCCTTCGGAGCGCCAATGGCAGAGGAGAGGTTGTCCCTCAGAGATTTGTAAAACGGTCCGTTGTAGAGTTTCGCACCTTGATGCGTCAGATTGGAGTGGCAATCCACATAGATATGTTCGCCCAGCCCGCTCCACAGACGGCAAAAGCCGTAATCTTCGGACAAATAGCGACGAGTTTTCGGGTCAACCATCACGTCGAAAAAGCGGTAGTGCAGCCCCTTGTCCTCAACACCGACCGCATCGGGAACGTATTGGTAATCCGGATAGCTTTGTACCAGACGTTCAAACACCTGACGCTTGATGACCATGAATCCGGTCGGCGCTTCGTCGAGCTTAAGAAAACCATCTTCCGAAATATCCAGTTGCAATTCATTGTTCTCATTCACGCCATCGGTGTTGACGGTGTAGCGCGTGTAATGGCTTTCAAATTGCGCCTGCGTCATACCAGCAGGGATGCCCTCCGCCGGCCAATTTTCACGTTTGAGCGGATACACACCGGCGGCAATATCGTGATCGGAGAGTAGCAGACGAAGCGCCGCTTCGATACTGAAACCGATATCGGAATCAATCCAAAACAGGTGTGTCCATTGCGGATTGGCCAGAAACTTCGCTACACAATCATTGCGTGCACGGGTGATCAGACTCTCGCCACGGTGCAGGACAACTTGCAAGGACATACCGATCTTTTGTGCTTCTATGACGAGATTGAGCAGCGAAACGGTGTAATTGTGAAA
>CAZCYS010000283.1:0-1918 GCA_964502825.1 uncultured Hydromonas sp.
TTACATGAAACAAGAGGGATTTATGCAAACGCTTTTGCGGATTTCGCGCTTCATTGACGCACTGAACGAACGAATCGGGCGCTATCTGTCGTGGACGGTTCTGTTGGCGGTACTGGTGTGCTCGCTCAACGCCATTTTGCGCAAATTATTCGACACCAGTGCGTTTTACAAAACCTATGCCAATGCGATGTCGGAAACGCAGTTGTTTTTATTCGGCGCGATGTTTTTGCTCGGCGCGGCGTATACCTTGCGTTTGGACGAGCACGTGCGCATTGACCTGCTGTCCTCGCGCTGGAGCGAGCGCAAACAGGCGATCATGGATGTGATCGGATTCGCTCTGTTTTTGCTGCCGGTGTCGATTTTGATTTTTTACCACAGTTTGTCGTTTTTGAGCTTTTCATGGCATTCCGGCGAAACCACGGGTAATAGCTTTTTGCCGCTGTGGCCGTTTAAATTGCTGATTCCGATTGGCTTTGCGCTGCTGATCGTGCAGGCGATTTCAGAGTTGATCAAACGCGTGGCGTATTTCAAAGGCTTGATTCCGTTTAGCCAACTGCGCCGCCGCTCACATGCGCCGGAAAAGGAGTTTTTGGCGTATCAGGCGGACACAGCCGCGACACAAACCCCGAAGCAATAATCACAATAGAGTACACACATGGAATTTTTGATTGAGTATATCGCCCCGCTGATGTTCGTCGGCTTGGTGTTTTTTCTGTTGTCGGGTTTCCCGATTTCGTTTTCGTTGGCGGCGACCGGTTTTACCTTCGCGGTGATTGGCATTGCGCTCGGTATTTATAATCCCAACAGTTTGCAGGCCTTACCCGGACGGGTGTTCCAAAGCGCGATCATGAACGATACGCTGCTGGCCGTGCCGTTTTTTACCTTTATGGGGCTGATATTGGAGCGATCGGGCATGGCCGAGGATTTGCTCGACACCATCGGGCAACTGTTCGGCCCGGTGCGCGGCGGTTTGGCCTATGCGATTATTTTGGTCGGCGGTTTGTTGGCGGCCACCACAGGCGTGGTTGCGGCGAGTGTGATTGCGATGGGTTTGATTTCTTTGCCGCTGATGCGCCGTTATGGTTATAACGATCGCGTGGCCACGGGTGTGATTGCAGCCTCGGGCACGCTGGCGCAGATCATTCCGCCGTCGTTGGTGTTGATCGTATTGGCCAGTCAGTTGAATGTACCGGTCGGCGATATGTATCAAGCAGCGTTCAAACCCGGCCTGCTGCTGATGGGGCTGTATGCGCTGTATATTTTTATGATTTCGATGTTCAAACCCAAATGGGTTCCGGCTTTGCCTGAATCGGCGCGTACCTTCAAGCGCACCGCGCGCGGTGGCTCGGGCGTGGGTTCATTGATTTTAATCTTGGCAATTGGCGTGGCTTTGGCGGTGGGTGTGTACCACTGGGTGACGCAGGATGTGGCGCAGGGCAAACATTTGTTCGGCGCGGTGAATGCCGAAGAGTCGTATAACCGCGCGTTTATTTTGGTGTTGGCGGGTGTGATTATTGTGTTGTATACCTTGGCCAAGCTGGATGCGAAGTTTAAGTGGAATATGTTGAGCGACATGGCGCAGCGCGTGGTGTTTGTACTTGTTCCGCCGCTGGCCTTGGTCTTTTTGGTGTTGGGTACGATTGGTTTGGGCATTGCGACACCGACCGAGGGCGGTGGTTTGGGCGCGCTTGGCGCGGTGATTTTGGCGATGGCCAAAGGTCGTTTGAATCTGAATCTGCTGCGTCAAGGGATGGATTCAACCTTGAAATTGACCAGTTTTGTGATTTTGATTCTGATCGGTTCGAGTGTGTTCAACGCGGTGTTCCAGTTCTATAACGGCAATGTCTGGGTGGAGCATTTGCTCAGCAATATTCCGGGCGGCAAAATCGGCTTTTTGATTTTCATCAATATTTTGTTT
>CAZCYS010000284.1:0-1915 GCA_964502825.1 uncultured Hydromonas sp.
CAGAAATTTTCCGATCATGCGCCGATCATTATGGATTATGGTTTTGCATTGAGTGATTTTTAAACAGCAGATCAAACGATTATTCTAACGAAGGTTTTTTCATGAACTCGTCCATCCTCGTTCGCCCCTCTTTTTTAAATTCTCGTCTGTGGCGACTGACCAGCCTATTGGTTTTGGGGTTTGCTTCGGGCTTACCGCTCGCGCTGACCGGCCAAGCGATGCAGGCATGGTTGACCACGGCAGGGATGACCATGGCGGCGATCGGGATGTTTAGTCTGGTGACACAACCGTATGCGTATAAATTTATCTGGGCGCCGCTGATGAATCGTTTTGAGCCGCCGTTTTTTGGGCGCAGACGCGGTTGGTTGGTGCTCACTCAGTTGTTTTTGGCGGGCAGCATTGCGTTGATGAGCCGAATCAATCCGGCGGAGCAAACCTATTTGTTCGCCGGTTTGGCATTATTGGTGGCTTTTTTCTCCTCATCGCAAGATATTGTGATTGATGCGTATCGAACAGATATTTCTCCGTCTGAAGAGCGCGGTTTGGCTGCGAGTGTGGGCGTTTTTGGCTATCGTTTGGCGATGATTGTGTCCGGTGGTATTGCCTTTATTTTGGCGGACAGCATCGGCTGGTCGCAGGTCTATCAGTATATGGCTTTGATTATGTTGGCGATGGCGGTGTTTAGTCTGTTCACGCCGCTGATTCCACAGGAGCAAAGCGATGCGCAAAAAGGCCGCGATTTTATGTTGTTTATGATGGTGGTTTTGGCTGCGGTATTGAGCTTTGTCGCGCTGTACCGTGGTTTTCGCTGGGCCGTGCCGCAGTTGTCGGGGACGTGGGGCTTTATTCCGGTGGTGGCTTCGTTGTTGCTGAGCTTGACCTTGGTCAATGCTTTGAGTCGCTGGACGCGCTTTAGCGGACAAAAGGACGTCAATGGCTTTATGTATATGCTGTTGGGCGTGGTGCTGGGTGTTTTCGTCGGCCAAGCGATATTCTACGTCCTCAATCCGATCGTGCAATCATGGTTTGCGGGCATGAGTGCGGCCAATGCGGGCAAATGGATCAATCTGATTGAAACCTTGGTGATTTTGTCGGTGACGATTCCGGCGGCGTATTTTGGTGCCAAGTGGTCGAAATTCGAGTTGCTGCTGGAGCCGTTGGGCGAGTATTTCAGCCGTGATGCGGCGTGGTGGTTTTTGGGCTTGCTGGTGTTTTATAAGTTGGGCGACGCGTTTGCGGGGACTTTGTCCACGGCGTTTTTGTTAAAAGGCGCGGCATTTACGCAGACGGAAGTGGGTTTGGTCAATAAAATGCTGGGGATGTTTGCCACCATCGGCGGTGTGTTTTTGGGTGGCGTGCTGATGTTGCGTTTGGGGTTGTTTCGCTCGTTGTTGTTGTTTGGGGTGCTTCAGGCGCTGTCGAATATGGGCTTTTGGCTGTTGGCGGAGTTTGGTAAAGATGCGTGGGGGCATTTTAATTTGCCGACCGGTGAAGTCGCACGGTTTTTGACCGGAAATGATCAGTTAACCGGTGATACGCCGATTGATTTGCTGCTGGTGTTTGTGGTGTGTTTTGAGAACATCACCGGCGGAATGGGGACGGCGGCGTTTGTGGCGCTGCTGATGGCTTTGTCGCGTGGCGGTCATAGTTTGACTTACTACGCGCTGTTGTCGGCTTTGGCTTCGCTGGGACGTATTTATGTGGGGCCGGTCGCGGGGGTTTTGGCCGAGCCGGAGAATTTGGGCTGGTCGAAATTCTTTATTTTCGCCACGGTGATGGCTTTGCCGGGCTTATTGCTGTTGTGGCATATGCGACAGCGAATTAAGCAGTTGGCGTAACTTTGATCACAACCACAATTCCAACGCCGCCACCAGCAAGGCCAAGATAAACAACACCACCGCGCTCCAAATCAGGC
>CAZCYS010000285.1:0-1900 GCA_964502825.1 uncultured Hydromonas sp.
TTTTGGCTGTCCTACGGCGCGGTGGCGTGGCTGATCGTGGCGTTTGATTCGGTGGGGATTGAGCAAAACGAATCGCTAAATGAATCGCTTAAGGAGTCGCTCAATGAGATGTCGAGAGGGCGGCGTTTGGCGCGCTGGTTGGTCGGCGTAAGTGGTGCGCAGTTGGGCATATCATTGTCGTTGTTACCCATGACTTTGTTGTTTTTTCGGCAGGTGTCTTTGCTCGGTGTGTGGGTGAATTTCATCGCGATTCCGCTGGTGTCTATCCTGCTGCTGCCGTTATTTTTGAGTGTGGCTGTGTTGGCGCTGTTGGGTTGGGTACAACCGGTGCAGTGGATGGCGCATATTTTGCAATCGGTATTGCATGGGTTGCAGCGCATCGCGCCGCTGGCACAGCAGCAAATCTGGAGCGGGCGCATCGAGTGGTGGCAGGTGGTGGCGGTATTTGTGCTGTCTTTGGTGTTGGTCGCGGCGGTGCGCATGCTGTGGCATGGTTGGGGACGGGTGTCGTTCAAACGTTATGGCGCTGCGGTGGTGTTCAGCGCACTGGCGATGGTTGGCCTGCTGTCGATTCCGCCGAATTATCCGACAGTCAACGAGGGGCAGTTGCGCATTACCGTCATGGATGTGGGGCAGGGGACGGCGGTGCTGCTGCAAACCGCGCAGCAAAACTGGCTATACGACGCGGGGCCACAATACAGCAGCGACGCCGATGCGGGTGCGCGCGTGATCGTACCGCATTTGCGCTATATGGGCGTGCGGCAGATTGACACGCTGGTGCTGTCGCACAATGACCGCGATCACACGGGTGGCGCGGACAGTATCGCCAGCGTGTTGCCGGTCAAGCGAATTTTGACTTCGCTGAATGCAGCGCAATTGCGCGAATTGGGCGTGGCAGATATACCGCATGAGCTGTGCTCGGCGGGACAAACGCAGCAGATAGACGGCGTGACGATGGCCGTGTTCTCACCCGAATCCTCGACGCTGAATGATGCGCGTGCCTCGGACAATCAAAAAAGCTGCGTGCTGCGATTTTCAGTTCATCAGCCGAATGACAATGGCATGAGTAGCATACTGCTCACCGGTGATATGGACATGCTGGCGGAGGCCAAGATGGTGGTTGATCCGACACCTCAAGCGCCCTCATCCACGTCAATTGCGCTGCGCACGCATTCCGTCAGCGGCGTGCCGTTGCGCAGCGACATTATTCTCATGCCGCACCACGGCAGTGATGGCAGTTCGAGTGCGCCGCTGATCGCCGCCGTTGCTCCCAAAATCGCTGTCGCGCAAGCGGGACGGTATAATGCCTTTGCGCATCCGCGTGAAGCGGTGCTTGAGCGCTATCGTGCGGCGGGCGCACAGATTTGGCGGACTGATACGCAACACGCATGGGTGACCACGCTGGGACCATAAGGACGCATCTATGAAACAACTGCTGATTTTTTACCACAGCCAGACGGGTAATAACGAGCGCCTCGCGCAGGCGGCGCATGATGGCGCGTGCGCATTGAATCAGACTTTAGAGGTAGACGAACGCATCCGCATCGTATTTAAAATGGCACGTGACGTGACACTGGATGACCTCGTTCAGTCTGAGGCGTGGTTGATCGCCACGCCGGAAAATTTCGGCTATATGGCGGGCGAAGTCAAGGCGGTGTTTGACCGCAGCTATAATCAGATTCGCGAGCAAACCGCCGGACGCAGCTATGGCCTGATGATCAGCTGTGACAACGATGGGCGCGGTGCGGTCAGTGCCATCGCGCGGATTATGATCGGCTACGGCATGCGTCTGGCGCAGCCTGAACTGATCGTGCGCGGCAGTGCTGTGGCGGATGAGTATGTGCAGCAGGCGTATGAATTGGGGCAGTATATGGTGGGAGCTGTGGCGGTGGGCTTGTGA
>CAZCYS010000286.1:0-1899 GCA_964502825.1 uncultured Hydromonas sp.
CGCTGCGAATGGCGTCGTGTTCGTCCTCGGCTGAGGTGCTGATGAGCCATTCGGCCACGGCGATGTAGAGTTTTTCCAGCGGGATGCTGTGACTACGTTGCCACTGGTTTTTTAAATATTGCGTAAGCTGCGCGAAACGTTCATACGGCTGGTGCTGAACGATCAGCGGCAGTGTCTGCGCGAATCGGCCTGAGTTGGCAATGTGGTCCCAGTATTTGGCAAACAGTTTAAAGTCACTCAGTTCGTCGCACGTGACATCGCGATTTTCAATGATGTCGTACGGCGGTTCGGGGTTGTAATTCATGCGAAACTCGGGCGTATGGCGCGTGATCGGCGTGCCGCGCAGACGTTTTAAAATTCCGAGCTGTATTTCGTGCGCGCCCCATGTGTAGAGTTCGTTAAAGCCACGCGCAAAGCTGTCCATGGTCTCGCTTGGTAATCCGGCGATCAAATCGACGTGTAAATGCGCGGCGCTGTGCTCGCGCAGCCAGCGGATGTTGTCCTGCGCTTTGACGAGGTTGGTTTTGCGCGATATATGGCCTTGCACGGTGGTGTTGAGCGTTTGAATGCCGACTTCAAACTGTAAACTGCCCGGTGGAAATTGTGCAATCGCGTCCTTGAGCATCGCGGGCAGATGGTCGGGCACGACTTCAAAATGTACGAACAGCGGGTCATCGGGCTGCGTATGGATTTTTTCGAGGAAAAAATCGAGGATGCGTCGTCCGGTTTCGGGTTTGAGATTGAACGTGCGATCAACGAATTTGAATGTCCTCGCGCCGCGCTGATACAGTTTGTCCATCTCATCCAAAAATGGTTCGAGCGGGAACGCCCACGCGGTTTTGTCCAGACTGGAGAGGCAAAATTCGCATTTGAACGGACAGCCGCGCGAGGCTTCGACGTAGATATTGCGTTTGGCCAAATCGTGATCGGTGTACAGGTGATACGGCAAAATCAGCTCGTCCAGTTTGGCTTGCTCGCCCACATGCACTTTCATCAGCGGTTTGGGGCCGTGCAAAATCTGTGTGAGCAGACGCGGCAGGGTGATTTCACCCCAGCCGGTGATGACGTAGTCGGCGAGTTTGCAGATGGCTTGCTCTTCCACTTCGTAGGATACTTCGGGGCCACCCACAATCAGCACGACTTCGGGTGCGCGTTCGCGCAGCGCGCGCATGAGCGCGAGCGTTTCGTTTACATTCCAGATATACACGCCCAGCCCGATGACGCGCGGTTGCGACGAGAGCAGTTCGTCGCACATTTGCTCAATCGGGGTTTTGATGGTGAATTCGATCATGCGCGTGTGCGCCTGATGCGCGCCGAGATTGGCCAGCAGGTAGCGCAGGCCGAGCGAAGCGTGCGAATAGCGTGCATTTAAAGTGGTCAGGATAATCATGGCCCGCATTATATCGTGATATATTAGGCCGTATCATTTGATTAAAAGAGCACACAATGACCCGTTCTATCACCCTGAGCCGCCTACCGAATATGTACGCGATCACACGCCAAGCGCCCGACCGACCATTCCCTCTGTGGTCCAACGGCGCTGGCTTGGTTTCACTCACCCGCACGAAAAACGAGCTGTCCATCGTCTGCGAGCAGTCGCGCGTGCCGCACTCCATCCAGTCATCGACCGATTGGATTGCATTTGCACTCGAAGGCTCGTTTGGTCTGGACGAGCCGGGCATCGTGCTGTCGGTGATTCAACCTTTATCCGAAAACGGCATCGGCGTATTCATGATCTCCACCTACGATGGCGACCACCTGCTGATTCACCACAAGGATTTGACACTGTCCATCAACTTGCTCACCGCAGCGGGACACGTCGTTAAGGATGCATAAACTCATCAACTACGCCACGCCCAAATCCTTCACCGCCTGCATCACGATGTAGGTTGAGGTGTG
>CAZCYS010000287.1:0-1894 GCA_964502825.1 uncultured Hydromonas sp.
GCTTCGAGCTCGAGCAAAAATTGCCCGCTGTTGCTCTGAATCGCGCGTAATTCGTCCAATTCGGCATCAAAGCCGCTGGCGAATACGCCGCCTTCGCGCACGAAGGTCGCGGGTTCGTCCAAAATGGCCTCATGCAGCAGTGCAATCAATGCTTCGGGTACATTCAACGCTTCGCGCAGAATTTGAATCAAACTGTCGTCAACGGTCGCTAAAATATGCGAAATGGCGCTTAATTGGCTCAAGCTGTCGCGTAGTGCGGCCAATTCTTTCGGGCGTACGGTCAGCAGCGCAATGCGCGATGCGATGCGCTCAATATCGTTCACCGCCGATAAATACGGTCGCAGCGCGCTGAAGGTCTGCGTGTGCAGCAATGCGGCGATTGCATTTTGTCGCGTCAGCACGCTCGCCTGATCGCGCAGCGGGTGGTGCAGCCAGCGTTTGAGCAGGCGCGAACCCATGCTGCCGGCGCAGTGATCAAGCAGGGCGAACAGCGTTGGCGCATCCATGCCCGCGTGTCCGCGCAGATTTTCGGTGATTTCAAGGTTGCGCCGCGTGGCCGCATCGAGCGTAAGGTACTGCTCACTGCGCACGACATTCAGTGTTTTGACGTGGCGCAGGGCTTGGCCTTGCGTGTGCTGCGCGTAGTGCAACAGTCCGCCGAGCGCGGCCAGCGCGCTGTGTAAATGTTCGGCATCCAGATTGGCCAAATGCGGCGCGGATAATTGTTTGAGCAATGCCGCCGTGCCGTAGGCTACGTCGCAGTATTTGTTTGGAATCGGGCTGAATACGGGTTTGAACGTGCTGTCCGTCGCCTGTATCTGTGTTTGCAACAGTGGTAAAAATTTGTCCGAGGCGATGATTTCCGACGGGCGGATTTGCTCGATCCATGTACTCAAATCACGGCGGCTGATTTCGCTGGCGGACAATTCGCCGTTCGCCATATTCAGCCACGCCAGCCCCAGCGTGCCTTGGCTGCCATGAGGGTCATGGCTTTTGCTGTTGGCGGGTTGGATACACAGCAGATACGCGTCGGACTTCTCGGCCAGCAGCGCCGCGTCGGTCACGGTGCCGGGCGTGAGGATGCGCGTGACTTTGCGCTCAACCGGGCCTTTGCTCGTGGCGGGATCGCCGATTTGTTCGCAAATCGCGACCGATTCGCCCAGTTGCAACAGTTTGGCCAAATACTGCTCGGCGGCGTGGTAGGGCACGCCCGCCATTTTGATCGGCTCGCCATTGGCCGCGCCGCGCGCAGTCAGTGTGATGCCGAGCAGACGCGCCGCTTTGACCGCATCGTCGAAGAACAATTCGTAAAAATCGCCCATGCGGTAAAACAGCAAAGTCTGCGGGAACTCGGCCTTGATCGCCAGATACTGCGCCATCATCGGCGTGACTTTGGGCGCAGGTTTTGATGTGTGGTTCTCCGGCTGGTTCATGCGCTCGCTCCCTGTTTCCTTCCCTGTTTTTTTATGGTGTGCCGCTGCTTTGAGCGGGCTTAGAGTGCGGTATTGATCGCCGGATCGATTTCGCGCAACAAGGCGGGTAATAATTTCGGCGTCGCCGCGACGATGTCGCCGTTCATGTAGTCGCCTTCACCACGCAAGTCGGTGATCAGGCCGCCTGCTTCTTTAATCAGCAATGCCCCGGCTGCCAAGTCCCATTCTTTCAGACCCGCACCAATGAAGCCGTCCAGATAGCCCGCTGCGACGTAGGCCAAATCCAACGCCGCCGAGCCGGTGTGGCGAAAACCCGCGCTCTCAAAGCGCAGTTTGGTTTGCAACGCGAGCAACTCAGGGCGTGCGCGCAATACGCGCGACGGCATCGCGCTGGCCATCAAGGCTTCGGGAATGCGCACGCGCGAGGACACGCGAATGCGGCGGTTGTTCAAAAACGCGCC
>CAZCYS010000288.1:0-1885 GCA_964502825.1 uncultured Hydromonas sp.
ACGCCGTCGGAATATCCACTGGAATGCCCAAAGTATGCACCGCCGCCAGCGTCAACACCGAGATGGTCACGGCAGCACCTGCCATATTGATAGTCGCCCCCAACGGGATCGATACGGAGTACGTATCCTCATGCAAGCCCATCTTTTTACACAACGCCATATTCACTGGAATATTCGCCGCCGAACTGCGGGTAAAAAATGCAGTGATGCCGCTTTCGGTCAAACATTGCCATACCAAGGGATACGGATTGCGGCGGATTTTCCACCACACGATCAAAGGATTGAGCACCAGAGCAACAAACAGCATGGAACCAACCAACACCATCAGCAATTGCGCATATTTGAGCAGCTCGCCCAAGCCTGTCGTGGCAATGGTGGACGCCACCAAGCCAAACACACCAATCGGCGCCAGACGAATCACCCAGCGTACAATTTTTGAAATCGACTCTGCGCCCTCATTGAGCAAGAGTTTGGCATTATCGCTGGCATGACGCAAGGTAATGCCCAACAAAATCGCCCAAGTCAAAATACCGATGTAATTCGCGTTAAACAAAGCTTTGACCGGATTATCCGCCACATTCAACACCAAGGTTTTCAGCACCTCGATGATGCCCGATGGCGGCGTTTGCGTCACATCACCCGTGACCAAGGTCAAATTGGTTGGGAACAAGAAACTCGCCAATACCGCGACCAACGCCGCCGCAAAAGTACCCAGCACATACAACACCAAAACCGGCTTGATATACACCTGAGTACCACTCTTATGCTGCGCAATCGCATTGGTCACCAAAACCAGAACCAAGATCGGCGCAACAGCTTTCAAGCCACCGACAAAAAACGCGCCTAAAATTTCAGTCGCTTTGGCCGCCGATGGCGCAATCACCGCCAAAGCAACACCCAAAACCAAGCCAATTAGAATCTGCTGAACCAAACTGCCTTTGGCCAGTTTTGCCAATAAATTTTTTAACATAGTGCCCAACCTTTTTATTTCATTATGAATGAAGCAACAATTATAAGTAATATGAAATAAAATATGAATTTATTTGATCAATTTTGAAAACTACAAAACTAAAATCTAACAATGCCTCTAAAACAAAATTCTTTACTGAATTTTCATTGATTTGAGCTAATGAGTGCCATCAAAATAAAAACAGCGCAGATATTCTGCGCTGTTTTTCTATCAAGCAAAGATATTAGGTCGCATCACGGAATGCCGCCGCGATCTCCGCCTGACGGCGTTTTTCACGTTTTTGCATCCAGATGCTGCCACTAATCAGGACGACGGATACGACGAACACAATCATTGCACCCAAAGCCACCACCACCGGTCGCGTACCTTGGCGCGAGTAGTTCATGATCACGTTTGGCAAGGTTTGTACGCCCGGCCCTTTCAGGAACTCGGAGATCACCACATCATCGAATGAAATGGTGAACACCAACAACCATGCCGAAACCAAGGATTGCGCGATCATCGGCAAAGTCACAAGGAAAAACACTTGCAAGGGTTTGGCGCCCAAATCCAGAGCAGCCTCTTCATACGTCAACGACAGCTCGGACAGACGCGCCTTGATGACCACCGTGGCATACGCCGCGCCCAGCAAACTGTGACCCAAGATAATCGTCCAGTACGCACCGCCTTGTACATGGAACAAATCTTTGAACACAATCAGCAAGGACAAACCGAGTACCACCTCCGGCATCACCAGCGGTGTATTCGCCATGCCTGAGAACAAGGTTTTACCGTTGAATTTGCGATAGCGAACCAACACAAACGCTATCAACGTGCCCAGCACCACCGACAACAAGGCAGTGATGGTGGCCACCCGCAAGGAAGCGAGCAGACCATCAATCACCTGCTGATTTTTAAATAAATCAGCATAATTGT
>CAZCYS010000289.1:0-1875 GCA_964502825.1 uncultured Hydromonas sp.
CGTCGCGCAGGCCTTCGTTCATGTCGTGGTAAATGTGCGCGCCCATTTCGCGCAGGCCGCTCGGGAGTAGGGTTTGCGGGCCGATTACGCGTACTTCCGGTACGCCGAGCGTGGTCAGTGCGTGGATGTTGGAGCGCGCCACGCGCGAGTGCAGAATGTCGCCGACAATCGCGACACGCAGTTGCGTGAAGTCTTTTTTGTAGTGGCGGATGGTGTACATGTCGAGCAAGCCCTGCGTCGGGTGCGAATGGCGACCGTCGCCGGCATTGATGATGCTGATGTCTTTGCGCCCGATTTTATTCAGATGCTCGGCCATGAGGTAGGGTGCGCCGCTTTGGTTGTGGCGCACGACGAACATGTCGGCGTGCATTGCCGCGAGGTTGTCCATGGTGTCAATCAGGGTTTCGCCTTTGCTGGTGGAGGAGGCTTCAACGTTCAAGTTGATCACGTCGGCGGACAGGCGCTTGGCCGCGATTTCAAAGGTGGTGCGCGTGCGTGTGGAGTTTTCGAAGAAAATATTGAATACTGATTTACCGCGCAGCAGTGGTACTTTTTTCACATCGCGGTCGTTCAGTGAGAGAAATGACTCGGCGGTATCGAGGATGTGCGTGAGTGTCTCGCGTGATAAGCCGGCAATACTGAGCAGGTGTTGCAGTTGCCCGTCGCTGGTTAACTGCGGATTACGCGCGTTGCGTAAATCAGCCCACGGTACGGGGCGTGGGCTGATGGGGTTTTGAGCGGTCATAAAAGCTCCTTGAATGATTCGGTTGGGTCAATTCGTCGGGGAATGCGGAAACAGAAGCGGTTGGATGCGTCGCGCTCCAAAACCAGCTTGTAGGCGGGGTCGAATTCGCCTGCGCCGCCCATGATTTGCGCGGCAATCGGTAGTTGGCGTCCACCGCGATCATAGAGGACTGCGAGCAAGACGTTGGCCGGACGGCCAAATTCAAATAATTCGTTGAGTGCGCCGCGCACGCTGCGACCGCTGTTCAAAATATCGTCGCACAGCACCACCACGCGGTTTTCGATATCAAAGGGAATGTGGGTGGTTTTGATGTTCGCGCTGATGCCTTTGGTGGCGTAGTCGTCGCGGTAAAAGGAAATATCCAGTGTGCCGAATGGTTCGAGCAGTCCGAGGTCGTGGTGCAAACGTTCGACCAGCCATGCGCCACCACGATGGATGCCGATCAGCGCAGGCGGCTGTGCGGCGCGACTAAACAACTCATACAATTGTTTGAACAATTGACCATATAGATGTTCTGCGTCGGGGATGTGGGAGTTGGGCGCGTCGAAATCGGGTAGATGGGACATGGCAAACACCGTAAAAAAAGGATTGTTTACTATTCTATCCGATTGATTTGATTTTTGGGCTAAAAATGCAGTGGGCGGCGGGCGTTATCGGAGGGCTTAATGCGTCAATTCATCCAAGTACTGCTGCAAAATCACCGCCGCTGCGCGGTCGTCCTGCGTCACCGCTCGTGTTTGGCCGCGCGCATTTTGTCGGATTTGATTGGGTAAAACTGCGGAGGAGTAGCGCTCATCCACCCAATGAATCGGTAGTGGTACCGCTTGCGATAGCTGTGTATGAAAATCCACACAGGCCTGCGTCATGGCGTGCGCCGTGCCGTCCGGATGGCGCGGTAGGCCGAGCACCAAAGCGTTGACCTGCCACTCCTGAATCAGACGTTGCAGACGTGCAAGCACGCTCGGAAAGTCGGTGTTGGGGATGATTTCCAGTGGCTCTGCGTGCTGTGTCAGGGTGTTGCCAATGGCGACGCCAATCCGTTTTAAACCGTAATCAATGCCGATGAGGGTTTGCACCGTATTCATCACGCGTGTCCGGCGGTATCGCTGATCATGGTTTCGTTGATGCCC
>CAZCYS010000290.1:0-1863 GCA_964502825.1 uncultured Hydromonas sp.
GCGCAGTGGTCGTTGAGCCAACATCAGCCCGACATCGCGCTTTAATCATTCATTTGAATCGACTTGAATCACCCTCGCCAATACTGATTCGCGGCGGCGATGGTGGCGAA
Source organism: uncultured Hydromonas sp. (assembly GCA_964502825.1). Classification (GTDB taxonomy): domain Bacteria; phylum Pseudomonadota; class Gammaproteobacteria; order Burkholderiales; family Burkholderiaceae; genus CTSOIL-112. The sequence goes on from CAZCYS010000290.1 coordinate 111, forward strand.
CTCGACCGCAACCACATGCCCGATCTGGATCAACATCATGGCGTCGTTGGCATACACATCGCGCAATTGCACCCGCACCTGCTCGTCCGGCTGCGTGGTTTTAATGATCAATCGCGCCATTTTAATGGCCAATTCGCGCCCCTCTTCTGGCGTGGCGGTGATCAGTGAGTTGTTCGGCACCAGCATGGTATGCCCCTATAAAACTTAGTTAATTTAAAACAGTCAAATACTTATGACATTTTTATTGCGTCTGTAATTGATTGGCAAAATCATGATTCACGTCACGATGCTCTTCCTCGTCTCTGCGCACGGCCAGCACCACATCGCGCAAACGCGCATCCTCAGGCAAGTGCCAGTAATCAATGGCAATTCGTGGCGCAGGCACATTTTCCACCGCGCCTTTGTCGATTTCAGCCAGATACAAGGTGTAGCTGAGCACCGCTTCCTCTTCAAAGTAGCCGACCATGCGATGCGCCGTACGAGGCGAGATCAGGTAAATGAGGAAAAACAGGTTGTAAAACACCCCTTGCGCGATCAAGATCACCCAGCGCTCAAAGCGCGAAGGCTGCGCAATTTCGATGAACGTCATCAAATGCATACGCTCGTTTTCCGCCTCATCCAGCAAACGATGAATCCAACCTTGATCGGACTGAATCCGTCGCAACGCCTTGAGGTGCTGCAACGTCCCACCGACCATACCGGGTATCGCTGCCACGGTTTCTAAAATAATCGCGCGGTGACCGTAGCGTTTGGCAAAAAAAGTATCGGCAAAGAAGCGTAAAAATTTGGTAAAACCCAAAGCAAACCGATCAGAAAACCCCTGCGGGGCGTAGTGTGTTCTCGTATTAGATGCATCCATGATGACTCCCTTTCCGTTAATCATTCAAACATGATGAAAGATGATGACAGTGTATCGGTGTAAACCAATTATGTCAATATTTGTTGTTTTAATTGTTGATATTGTTGTAATTGCGCTTCAGCGGTAATTTTCCTATAATCCTCCCTTCTCCAGCTCAACCCACATTATGAATACGAAAACCCAGATATTGCTCGCATTGCGTCAAGAAGCCCTCTCCATCGCGCAATTGTGCGAGCGACTGAACTTAACCCGAACAGCGGTCAACTTACCGATCAAACAGCTATTGGCCGAAGGACTGATTCAAGGGCGCATTGAGCAAAGCGGTCGCGTCGGCAAACCATCGGTGGTGTACGAAGCCGCGATCGGCACGGAAGATTTGGGCTCACAAGCGTATCAACCAATCTTGAGCGCACTGCTGGCACAATTGCGAAACGATTTAAACGCGGACGCATTCCAATCACTGCTGGAGAACGCCGGACGACGCATGGCGCAAGCATCGCTTGATCTGAGCAGTGACGATTATCAAACCAAAATCCAAATCGCCATGCAGGCGGCCAACGAACTCGGTGCAACCACGCAATTGCAGCGCGAAGCGGATGGCAGCTACCTCATCACCAACCGCACCTGTCTGGCAGCCACCGCCGTGCGTGGAGAGCCGAACCTATGTCAGCTGATAGCTGCCTTTTTTGCCGAGGCGAGCGGATGTACAGTCAATGAAGAATGTCAATGCGCAGAACGTATGTTTTGCCAATATCGCGTGATTCCACCCGACATGCCGACAAACAAAGACTAACCCGCACACCTCGCTCAATCAACGCTATCGAAACGTTATCGATGCACTTGACGAGTTTGCTACAATACAGCCTCTATCTATCAATTTTTGGATCATCATGA
>CAZCYS010000291.1:0-1852 GCA_964502825.1 uncultured Hydromonas sp.
GCTTGTCTAGGGAATGACCATAGACTGCGCGCCACGCCTCGTTACTCATCACGCCAATCAACCAGCGCAGACGGTAGGGGTTATTCCGTGCTTCCTTAAACCACTATTTGCATTCAATGCGCCCGCATCATACCGCTTTTGTGCCTCATTTGCACGATGACCGTATGTCGCGCGCCCCTTCATTACGGTGAATCCATGTCAGAAACTTTTTACGTCGTCGACGGCACACGCGCCGTTGATAAAATCAGCAAAACCAAACGCAAGCAGCAAATGCACGAATTGCAAGACATCGGCGAAGAATTGGTCGAGCTCTCCAAAGAAGCCTTGAGCAAAATCCCGATGTCCGAAGATTTACTCGATGCCATCAAAGAATACAAACGCCTGAACGCACACGAAGCGCGCCGCCGCCAAATGCAGTTCATCGGCAAAATCATGCGCAAAGAAGACACCGCGCCGATTCGCGAAAAGCTCGAACAAATCAGAGGCTCATCCACCGCCGCGACCGCACTGCTTCACCGCATCGAACGCTACCGCTCCGCAATGATCGACAAAGACGAGGCCATCACCCAATTCCTCAGCGACTTTCCGCACGCCTCGGTACAAGAGCTGCGCACGCTGGTACGTAACACACGCAAAGAAGCCGAGCAGGCCAAACCGCCCAAATCATTCCGCGAACTGTTTCAATTCATCAAAGCCGTTCTGGAACACAACCCCGATGAGACCGACGAGGATATAACACCGGAGGCCGACCCTGCCGATGGAGCATAAACCAATTATGGTAAAGTTTCACGGCGGTAAGGCTCCACGACAGTAAGACTCGCATTACAATCAACCATTACCATTCGCCATGACATTCTAATATTTAAAACCACACGAAAAGGAGACAAATATGTTTAATTGGAACGACTACGGTAACGGCGTATACGGCTTCGACTCAGGCTACGTTCGCCCCGAATTGGCCGCGATATACCTGATGGTGGAAAACGGACGCGCCGCGTTCGTCGATAGCGGCAGCAACGACTCCGTACCCAATGCCCTCGCCGCGCTCAAAAAAGTCGGACTGGACGAAACCGCCGTTGACTACGTCATCCTCACCCACATCCATCTCGATCACGCAGGCGGCGCCAGCCTAATGATGCAAAAATTCCCGAACGCCAAACTCGTCGTGCATCCGCGCGGCGCGCGTCACATGATCGAGCCATCCAAACTCATCGCCGGCGTGAGCGCGGTTTACGGCGCGGACTATGTGAAAAAAGTCTACGGTGAAATCCTGCCGATCCCAGCCGAACGCATCATCGAAGCACCCGACGACACCCGCATCTCGCTCAATGGCCGCGAACTGCTGTGCATTGACACCCCGGGTCATGCGCGCCACCACATGTGTATCGTTGACCAAAAGTCACAAGGTATCTTCACCGGAGACATGTTCGGCCTGTCCTACCGCGAATTGGACATTGACGATCGCGTATTCATTTTCCCGACCACCACGCCGACGCAATTCGAGCCGGAGGAAATGCGCAAATCCATCGCCCGCCTGCTCGAATTCAAACCCAAAGCCATGTACCTCACGCACTACGGCGCGGTATACCATCCGGAAAAACTCGCGCGCGAACTGCTGCGCCACATCACCGCCGTGGTCAATATGGCCGAATACGTCCAAAGCCTCGGCCTGGATCACGACACGCGCCACCAGCGCCTGAAAGACGCCCTGCAAGCCTACATCATCATGCAAGCGCAGATGTTCGGCAGCACGCTATCCAGCGAGCAAATCGCTGAAATCTTCGCGGGTGATATTGAACTGAATACCCAAGGGATGACGGTTTGGCTGGACAGTTTGGCGAAGTAATATTTG
>CAZCYS010000292.1:0-1844 GCA_964502825.1 uncultured Hydromonas sp.
CCGATAGCCCGAATATTCGCGATGTGCTGCTGTTCCCGCATATGCGGAAAGAAGATGTGTGACTACCTTATGGAGAAACTCTTTGCTTAACCGTTTTTCCGTGGCATTGCGTCCCCTTGTTCGCTCACAACTTTTAATAGGCCTTTTGTTTGGCCTATTTTTCTGCTGTACTGCTTGGTTTTTGGGTTTGTTGGATTGGCGTACAGCGGCTAAATTGGCTGGATGGTGGTCGCTGATGTGTGGTGCAGGTGTGGTTGGTTTCAGTGCTTTCAATCAGTCGAAGAAAATTGCATGGTTTTTATGGTGGCTGACGCTGATGTTTGTCGTGGATATAGGTGTGCAAGGCGTCATCCGACATTTTTTTGGTTCCGCACCCACGCCAAGCCTATTGGTTGAGGCCTTGGTTAACACCAATACTCAGGAAAGTTTTGAGTTCTTTCGAGAACATTGGCGCTCAATTGCTGCCAGTTTGGTGTTTGCGCTTGTGGTGCTGGTAATCGCTTGGTTAGTATTATTGAAGCGGGACTATCAACCTCATTCGTACTCTGTGGTTACTGCTGGTGTGTTATCACTGCTCTTGATCGTCGTTGGCTTTAATCCGACCATGTTGCGTCAAAATCCTGTGGCGCGGTGGCCGGTCTTGCTTAAATATCACTCGGAAGCGCAGCAAGGAATTGCCCAAATGGATCAGCGATTACATATGATTGATGCGCAAAAAGACCAGTGGAGGGTTCAGGTAATGGATACCTCGCCCAAAACGGTTGTATTGGTGATTGGCGAGAGTGGTAACCGTGAAAATTGGGGACTGTATGGCTATACTCGTGATACGACAGCACCCCTGTCACAAACGTTGCGTGAGTTGCCTGGCCAAAGTATATTGTTTCGTGAGGCGTGGTCCAGCGATGCATTCACTCAGCCGAGTTTGACTAAGGGCTTAACGCCAGCGACCCGAGAACATCCTGATGAATGGCTGAATACGCCCGCTGTGACACAAATGGCGCGCGAAGCAGGGTTTTCTACAGCGTGGCTGTCTAATCAAATGAGCCAAGAGGGATGGTTTGATGTTTTGGCGCGTCGTATGGATTTTCGATCGTTTGTCAATCATGGTAATTGGCGTGATAGCAGCAGTACAGATTACAGCCTACTGCCTGTTTTAGATGATTGGCTGCGCAGACAAAAATCCTCCAGAGAATTGATTGTCATTCACTTGATGGGGCAGCATTTTTATTACCATCAGCGTTGCCCCAAAGCGATTTCCCCTTTTTCCGATGTGGATGATGGCGTACGGAAACAATTAATCGAACAGAAACGTTTACCGCATATCCTCACGGCGCGCGATGAGTATGATAATGCAATCTACTGCGGCGCCGATGTGTTGGCGCAAATCATGCGAACGACTCAGGCTTTGCGAGCGGATCGTTCGGTCAGTGTTTTGTATTTTTCCGATCATGGACAAGAAGTTGGCCATAACGATAATTTTTCTGGACATACGCAAAAACACTTAAGTGGCTACAGTATTCCTGTGCTGCTTTGGGTAAATGATCATTGGGTTAACCATTATCCCGAAATTTATGCTGAACGGGCATTTCGTAGCGATTGGTTGGATCATGCTGTGCAGGGGTTATTGGGTATTCGATCGGCATGGTATGATGCGCGATACGATGTTTTAGCGTCCGATTATGCGCCTGCAGAATCTGCTATGCCTATTTTAAGCCATGATTAAACATTCAAATGATATGAGTATTTGTAGATTAAGAGGGTCTGTGCACCAAAAACCGCCATCTGCCCTCACCATCGGTAACTTTGATGGTGTACATCTTGGGCACGCGGCGGTACTGCGTAAT
>CAZCYS010000293.1:0-1843 GCA_964502825.1 uncultured Hydromonas sp.
CCATCCGCGGATGCGTTGGTATTCCAACCCACAGCGGTTGCAAAAGTACCGCTGGCTTTAGCGAAGTTACCGTCTGTCGCACCGCCGACCGCAACTGCGCTTGCCCCTGTAGCTTGGGCACGCGCACCGATGGCGGTAGCGCCATCACCTGCGCTACTGGCGGGGTTCCCTGCTACAGTGAGGTAACCCACGGCTGTAGCTGATGAATTGCTGTCATTTGTTGATGTCAAGGTGTTGGCACCCGAGGCATTGGCATTGTTACCTAATGCAACAGAGTTACCGGAAGCATAGGTATTTTGACCGACCGCTGTTCCACGAACATAGGAAGCATTACTGCCAGCACCAATCGCAATGGCACCTGAACCAAAGCCGTTAGCTAACGCATTTTTACCAATCGCAATGGCATTGGTATTATTCGCTTGAGCGAGCTGCCCCAGTGCGATGGTGTCCAATCCAGTTGCATTGGCAGCTTTACCAACGGCGACAGCGTTGATACCGCCTGTTGTCGATCCGCTACCGATTGCAACAGCGTAGTCGGCATTTGATTTTGCGCCCACAGCCGTGCTGTCACCGTAACCGCCGATGGCGATGGCACCCGTGCCATTGGCCGTGGTCACACCTGTCGTTGCGCCACCGCCCAGAGCAATGGAGCCTTGTCCGGTAGCATTGGCATTGGCACCTATCACCGTTCCATACATGGTATTGGCTTTACCGCCACTGCCAACAACTGTCGTGAAGTCTTTGTTTGCGTTGGCTCCCGTGCCAACTGCCACTGCGCTTGCGCCCGCTGCTACCGCACTAACACCTGCGGCCATTGAATCTGTTCCGGTCGCACCATCATTGGCATAGTTACTGCCGGCGGCTGTATTACTTGATTTAACGCTGTAGTAGCGCGTTAATTTGTCTTGCAATGTCACCGCGACTGAATACAATTGACTGCCATTGATCGCATCGGTGCTGCTGGTGCTTACCGCGCCCGGTGCTACATTTTTAATTTGACGTTCATACCCCACGCTACCTACGGACACTTGGTCGCCTGACGATACATTTGCACCACCGAAATTGGCGTAGGTCAGTGCGCTTGCACCGGTTCCTACAGAAGCGGAAGTCACTGCTGTTGCATTGGTTACGGTTGTCGCACCAGCGCCCAAGGCAACTGCATTTTCCAGACTGGCATTCGCACCCACACCCAAACCAACGGATGCAACTCCAAGAGCTTTTGCCTTGGTACCAAAAGCGGTTCCAAGCTCACCCGTTGCCACCGCTTGGACTCCAATAGCAACAGCGCCATTTCCTGCTTGAGTTGATACATAACGTTTGGTCACGTCCGCAAAGTTAACCAAATCATCGCCTGTTAAGGTTTTGTATTTGGTTGCAGCTGCTGTGTTGTTATTTGTATTGGGTGCATTGACGTTATATGCCGGTGGACTCGTGCTCGCAACCTTATCCAAGTCATCACCGCCAATCGCAATAGATGAATTTCCCGTCGCATTAGTATTCGCACCGACCGCAACTGATTGGTCACCGATGGCATTCGAACTACCACCAATCGCAATAGATTGCCCCGTATTTGCTGTAGCTCCGCTCCCACAAACAATATTGCCCGTATTGTCAGTTGCTGAAGTGCTACACGTCAACGTTGCAGCTTCCAGCCCCCCCCGAAACCACACCTAAAAAAGTACCTACGGCGAGCAATGTGCTTGTCGCCAATTTACTACCACTGCGTTTACCGCATGCGGCAGTATTTTCGCTGGTAGCCACCCAAGTTTGTGTATGGTGGTTAAAGATACTTTTATACGTTTTATTCATATCGCGTCCTTTAGTGACAGATCAATTTAAATAG
>CAZCYS010000294.1:0-1840 GCA_964502825.1 uncultured Hydromonas sp.
CGCCGTCCACCGATTTCGGCGGCCATCACCCCGACCCGAATCTGGTGCATGCCAAAGAACTGTACGATTTGATGATGAGCGCCGACGCGCCTGACTTCGGCGCCGCCTCCGATGGCGATGGCGACCGCAACCTCATCATCGGTCGCGGCATTGCCGTCACACCGTCGGACGCATTGGCGATTCTCGCGGCCAACGCCCATCTCGCACCGGCCTACGCAGGCGGCATCAGCGGCGTGGCGCGCTCCATGCCAACCAGCGCAGCGGTCGATCGCGTCGCGCAAAAACTGGGCGTGGAATGCTTTGAAACCCCAACCGGCTGGAAATTCTTTGGCAATCTGTTGGACGCAGGCCGCATCACACTGTGTGGCGAAGAATCGGCAGGCGCCGGCTCCAACCACGTTCGCGAAAAAGACGGCCTGTGGGCGGTGTTGTTGTGGCTGAATATTTTGGCCAAAACCCGCGTATCGGTCAAAGAGTTGCTCGAAAATCACTGGGCGCAGTACGGTCAGAACTACTACACGCGCCACGACTTCGAGGAAATCGAAACCGACAAGGCCAATCCGGTGATGGCGCACATCAAGGCGCAATTACCCACGCTCGCGGGCAAACAATTCGGCTCCCTGACCGTGCAATCCGCCGATGATTTTAGCTACCACGATCCGATTGACGGTTCGGTCTCGCACAATCAAGGGCTGCGTGTGTTGTTCACTGACGGCTCGCGTATCGTCTACCGCCTATCTGGCACGGGCACGGTCGGTGCGACCATTCGCATGTACATTGAGCAATACCAAGCCGATCCGAGCAAGCATGGCGGCGATACTCAAACCGCATTAGCGGAGCTAATCCAAATCGCGTATCAAATCTCGGACATTGCCGCCTTGACCGGTCGAACCGCACCCAATGTGATTACCTAATCCTATTGCATCGACCCAAAAGCAGAAAGGCGACCATTGGTCGCCTTTTTATTTGCTTACATGTGTCACACACCACACCTTTGCGAATCAATCATTATCCGGCACAAAAATCGGATAAATCGGCGTCCAGTTGTGTTTGGCCAAACCGGCTTCGATCTGCTCTTTGCTGTGCGTGGCCACGCCGGTTTCAAACGCCGCTTCAGCCACAGCGCGCGCCACCACGGTGGTGACGTGTTCCAGATCCGAAATCGGCGGGAATACCGCTCCCTGCGCAATGCGCGCAATGGTGACTTGGGTCGACAACGCCACGGCAGCAGCAGTCATCATCTCCTGATTGATTTTACGCGCACCCGAGGCGATCACGCCCCAGCCAATGCCGGGGAATACGAAAGTGTTGTTGCCTTGGCCAATTTCATAGACCTTGCCTTTCCACTCCACCGGCGCAAACGGACTGCCGGTTGCCACTGTTGCCGCACCGTCACTCCAACACAGCGCGTCATGTGGTAAAACCTCGGTCAGATCGGTCGGGTTCGACAGGGCGAATACGATCGGATTGGGCGTATTTTCCATCACCGCTTCGATCACACGTTGATTGAACGAGCCGCCTTGACCGGACAAACCCATCAGCGCGGTGACTTTCGCATTGCGAATCGTGTCCATCATATTCGGATTTTCAGTTGCGTAGCTCCAGCCAACGAGTTTTTCACGATCGTGCGCGAAAGGCAGTTTGTACGGTTCCAGACCTTCGCGGTCGCTCAAAACCAAACCGCGCGAGTCGAGCACATAAATGCGTTCTTTTGCCTGCTCTTCGGTCAAACCGACGTGGATCAGACCGTGCATGATTTGCGACGCCACGCCAATGCCACCCGCGCCGGCGCCGCTGACGAGAAATACTTGATCGGCCAATTTACGACCATGATCGGTCG
>CAZCYS010000295.1:0-1839 GCA_964502825.1 uncultured Hydromonas sp.
TTATGGTGATCGCGCTGTATCTGCCGATTCTGAATATGGGCATGTGATCATGGCATGGGCTGATGGGTTCGCGTGGTTTTGGCTGCTGCTGTGCGCGGCGGCGTTGGGCAGTTTTGCCAATGTGTTGGTGTATCGATTGCCGATGCAGATTGTGCGGGCGTCTGATGAAGTGGATTCGAGCAAGGGCGCGTTTAATATCGCCGTGCCGGCTTCGCATTGCCCGAGTTGTCACACGCCGCTCAAGTGGTGGCAGAATGTGCCTCTGATGAGTTTTATATGGCTCAAAGGTCGTTGTGCGTTTTGTCATGCGCCGATTCCGCGTCGTTATTTTTGGATTGAATTGGGCACGGTATTGATTGCCATCGTGTGCCTGTCGTTGTTTGGCGTCGGTGTGAAGGCATTGGCGCTGTTTGTTTTGTTGTACGCCTTGTGGGTGTTGAACTGGATGGATGCTTTGTATCAATTGCTGCCCGACGTGTTGACGCTCGGTTTGCTGTGGACAGGCCTGTTGCTGCGGGCGTGGTTTGCGCCGATGAGTTTGGACGATGCGGTTTGGGGTGCGGTGTTGGGCTATGTTTTGCTGTATCTGCCGCATGTGTTGTATCTGAAATGGCGCGGCGAAGTCGGACTGGGTTTGGGCGATGCGAAATTGCTGGCTGCGGTGGGCGCGTGGTTGGGTTTGGTGCATGTGCCGACGGTATTGCTATTGGCTTGCGTGGCGGGTTTGATGTATGGCGGCGTACGATTTTTAGGGCGCGCGCGCGTGACGCATCGTGTGGAGGCACAAGATTTACGGGATTTGCGCAGGGTGCGCATTCCGTTCGGACCGTTTATCAGTATGGCGACGGCGCTCATTGTGCTGTGGCAACATACGCTGATTTTTGCGGGGTGGCAATGATGAAGGGGGCTTTATGAAAGGTGTTTTGCAGATATTGCGTCCGTATTTACGCCCATCATTGCGAATGATGACCGAACGCGCCGAGTTGCCCGCTCATGTGCTGAATGTGGGTTTGACCGGCGGTATTGGTTCGGGCAAATCGACCGTGGCGCAGCTCATGCAGTCGCATGGCTTTGCGGTGATTGATCTGGATCGTATTTCGCATGAGTTGACTCAAGCTGGCGGTCGTGCCATCGCGCCAATCGTGGCGCACTTTGGTTCTGCGGCGATGGCTGCGGACGGTGCGCTCAACCGTGCCTTTATCCGCGAGCGCGTGTTTGCCGAACCATCGGAACGCGCGGCGCTGGAGGGGATTTTGCACCCGATGATTGAGCAAGAGGTGTTTGCGCAGGCGAGGCATTTGGCGCAGCAGGCCAAGTGCATCGTGTATGATATTCCGCTGTTGGTGGAGAGTGAGCGTTGGCAAGCGCGTTTGGATTGGATCGTGGTGGTTGATTGCGAATCAGAGGTGCAACTGCAGCGTGTCCAAGCGCGTAACCCGCAGATGGATGTGACAACGATTAAGGCCATCATTTCGGCGCAAGCTTCACCCGATCAGCGTCGAGCCATCGCCAATGCGCTGATTGATAATCGTCAAAATACGCCCAATCGCTTGAATCTAAGCCGTCAAGTCGATATACTGACCAATTATATAAACGCATTGTGTGCGCAGAAGCAATGTAAGCAAAATTGACAAAGGTAGGCATGACCCCATTTGTATCAACGTCGGACTCAAAAATCACTTTCGAGTTTCCGCTCAACGAGCGGTTTCGGACGTTTTTGCGCATTGAAAATCTGTTGAATCGTTGGCAATATTATCTGCGTTCAACGACGAAAGAAGACCATCACACCGCGATTTTGACCCTGCTGGATATTTATGATTTTTCGTTCCGCAACGATGT
>CAZCYS010000296.1:0-1838 GCA_964502825.1 uncultured Hydromonas sp.
CCCAAAGTCACCTCCGCCGTCGTCCGCATGTACCCGCGCAAACCCGAGCAATTATTGGCTCGCGACGAAGCGCATTTATCCAAACTGGTGGCGCAAGCCTTCAGCCAACGGCGCAAAATGCTACGCAACACATTGAGCGAGATGGTCACGCAATCCCAACTCGAAGCCTGCGGCATCGCGCCGACGGCTCGTGCCGAGGAGCTGTCGGTGGCGCAGTTTGTCGGCCTATCAAACTACCTGATCCATCATACCGAAAAACCATAACATCACTGAACCAACCCTATCACTACACAATTCATTCATTCGCCTCTGATACAATCTGCCTATGAATATGCCCATCCTTTCTCTTCGCCAACTCTGGATAACGCTCTGTCTGCTGATCGTTGTGGTGATGGCATGGGCGAATATTCAACCGCAGACCGTAATCAAGGATCAACATTCGTATACAGCGGTGGTACATGCGAGCCATGTTGCGCACCCTGCAGCACAGGTAGACCACACCCATTGCGACGATAATTCATCCGCTTACTCACCGTCCAAAGCTCTCTGTCAAGCAGTCTGTGCGCTGCATTGCGTAGGCGTTATCCCGCCTAAATTTGAGCTGGCAAGCCAATTGTATTTCCCTACCCGTTTCCCTCCGGCTGTGGATGTTGCTATTCCATCACTGCATTTAGCTCCCACCCCACCGCCACCGAAACGCGTTTAAATTCTCTTCTTATTAGGTCCATTGGCGTATCGTGTATTTGTGTACACAGCTCCAGTGGTTCATATCCATTATCAGGAGTTTTGAATGAATCGACGCACTTTTTTGGCGTGGGGCTTATCGGCCAGCACGCTCGCCGTATTATCTGCTTGCAATAAAGTATTCGGATCACCCGAACCATCAACCACACATGGCGCGGGTCATAATATGGGAGCTATGACCCCAATGACAGCAAACACGGATTTATTGCCGGTTACCGCACTCCCTGCTGGTTTGCCTTTAGCCGCATTGCCCTTATTGAAAAATGAATCCACCGAGGCCAACACCTTTAAAGCTTATTTAACGGCGAAGGAAACTTCGATCGAACTGGTTGCAGGAAAGCCAACTCGATTTTGGACTTATAACGATCAAATACCCGGACCACAGATTGCGGTATATGAGGGCGATACCATACAAATTCATTTTAAAAATCAGTTATCTCAACCGACCACCATCCATTGGCATGGTTTGCCCGTAACCCCTGAACAAGACGGCAATCCGCACGATCCCGTACTGCCGGGGCAAACCCACACCTATCAATTTACCCTACCGATTGGTTCAGCGGGTACGTATTGGTATCATACTCACGCGCATGAATTGGCAGCAGAACAGGCCTTTCGGGGTTTGGCTGGATCTTTCATTGTGCGTGCAAAAAATGATCCACTGGCTCAGTTGCCTGAGCAACACTGGTTTTTTTCAGATTTACGCTTGGACAACAACGCCCAAATACCCGAGAACAACATGATGGACTGGATGAATGGTCGTGAAGGACAGTTTGTTCTCATCAATGGTCAAAGACAGCCGCAGATGAGTATCAAGGGCAACGAACGTATCCGTATTTGGAATGCGTGCAGTGCACGTTATCTGAATCTCGCCATTCCTAACTGCGAGCTGATTGTGGTGGGTACAGATGGTGGCTTATTAGAAAAACCCGCGCCAGCGGTCTCATCGCTGTTGATCGCACCCGCCGAACGCTATGAAATCATCGTTCGCGCTCAAAAAAGCGGCACCTATCCATTGAATAACCTGCCATATGACCGTCAAAAAATGATGGTGGCTTATCAACCGGAGACTTCGATTTTGGCAAACATATCGA
>CAZCYS010000297.1:0-1832 GCA_964502825.1 uncultured Hydromonas sp.
AACCACTGCTCCTCCAGCTCGGCGATCTGCGCGGTGAGTTCGCTGTTGCGGCGCACGGCGGTGGCGAGCTGGTCCTTCTGTTCGGGCGCATAGGCGTCCTCGGAGGCGAGCCACGCTTGCAGTTCGCTGTTTTCTGTTTGCGCTGTTTCGAGCTGTTTTTCCAATTTTGCCAGTTTTTGTTTGAGCGGTTTTTGCGCGGCGTTCAGCGCGGTTCGGCGCTGGGCGGCTTGCTGGCGCGCTTCTTTTTTGTTTTGGGATGAATCGGTATCGCTATTTTGCTCGGGGTTTTTGTGGCTGTGCGTGCTTTGTTTGAATAGCTGCCAGCTTTGCGCGCACCACGCGCGGTAGTCGTCGAGATCGCCTTCAAACGGTTTGACTGTGCCGTCGGCCACCAGCCAGAAATCGTCCACGCAGTTGGCGAGTAAACTGCGGTCATGCGAGACGACGATCAGCGCACCGTTGAATTGTTGCAGCGCGATGGTGAGTGCGTGGCGCATATCGAGGTCAAGGTGGTTGGTCGGCTCGTCCAGCAGCAGCAAATGCGGCTTTTGCCAAATCAGCAGTGCCAATGCGAGGCGGGCTTTTTCACCACCGGAGAAATTTTCGATGGATTCGGCCACGCGGTCGCCCTGAAAGTGAAAACCACCAAGGTAGTTGCGCAGTACTTGGATGTTGGCATCGGGTGCGAGTTTTTGCATATGCCACAGCGGCGATTCGTCCTCGCGCAGGGTGTCCAGATGCTGTTGCGAAAAGTAGCCGATGCGCAGGCTTTGTGCGGTGGTGATTTCGCCGCTGAGCGGAGATAGCTCTTGCGCGAGCGCTTTGATCAGGGTCGATTTACCCGCGCCGTTCATACCGAGCAGGCCGATGCGGTCGTGGCTCTGGATGCTGAAGGCGACTTTTTGTAGCAACGGCGTGTCGCCGTAACCGAGGCTGATGCCGTCGGTTTGCATCAGCGGGTTGGGCAGATCGTTCAGCTCGGCGAACTCGAAGGTGAAGGGTGAATCCAGATGTGCGGGTGCGATGAGTTCGAGCCGATCGAGCGCTTTGATGCGGCTTTGCGCTTGGCGTGCTTTGGTCGCCTTGGCGCGGAAGCGGTCAATATAGCTTTGCAAATGCGCGATGTGGCGCTGCTGTTGGGCGTATTGTGCTTGCTGCTGGAGCAGACGCTCGGCGCGCGTGCGTTCAAACTGAGTGTAGTTGCCGCGATAGCTGGTCAGGGTTTGCTGCGCGACCTCAATCGTGTGCGTACACAGCGCGTCGAGAAAATCGCGGTCGTGCGAGATGATGAGCTGGGTTGCGGGATGGCTTTTCAGATATTGCTCCAGCCACAGCACAGTGTCCAAATCCAAATGGTTGGTCGGTTCATCCAGCAGCAATAAATCGGAACGGCACATCAGTGCGCGTGCGAGATTCAAACGCATGCGCCAGCCGCCGGAGAAGGAGCTGACCGGATTGTTTTGTAAATTTTGTGCGAAGCCCAAACCGTTGAGCAACTGCGCCGCGCGTGCGGGCGCGCTGTACGCGTCGATGCGCGCCAGTTCGGCGTGGCAGTGTGCGATCTGCGTGCCGTCGTCGATCTGCTCGGCGCGTGCGAGCTCGGCATTCAGCTCCACCAGCTCGCCATCGCCCGCGAGTACATAATCCAGCGCCGACTCGTCGGTCTCGGGCATTTCCTGCGCGACATGCGCCAGTACCCAATGCGCGGGAATAATGACGTCGCCTGCATCGGCGTGCAGCTCGCCACGCAATAGCGCGAATAGGCTGGATTTGCCCGTGCCGTTGCGGCCGATGATGCCGACGCGTTGACCGACGTCAATGCGGGCGTTGGC
>CAZCYS010000298.1:0-1827 GCA_964502825.1 uncultured Hydromonas sp.
ACAATTATGCTGATTTATTTAAAAATCAGCAGGTGATTGATGGTCTGCTCGCTTCTTTGCGTGTGGCGACGATCACGGCTTTGCTTTCGGTGGTGTTGGGTACGCTGATGGCATTTGTGCTGGTGCGTTACCGCAAGTTCAATGGTAAAACTTTGTTTTCAGGTATGGCGAATACACCACTGGTGATGCCGGAAGTGGTGCTCGGTTTGTCCTTACTGATTGTGTTCAAAGATTTGTTCCATGTACAAGGCGGTGCGTATTGGACGATTATCCTCGGTCACAGTTTGCTGGGCGCGGCCTATGCCACGGTGGTGATCAAGGCGCGTCTGTCCGAGCTGTCTTTAACGTATGAAGAGGCAGCGCTGGATTTAGGTGCAAAACCTTTGCAGGTGTTTTTCCTCGTGACTTTGCCGATGATTGCGCAGTCGCTGATCTCGGCGTGGCTTTTGGTATTCACCATTTCGTTTGACGATGTGGTGATCTCCGAGTTCCTCAAAGGACCGGGCGTACAAACCTTGCCTAACGTGATTATGAACTACTCACGCCAAGGTACACGACCGGTGGTGGTGGCTTTGGGTGCCATGATTGTGTTCGTGGTCTCGATCGTCCTGATCAGTGGCAGCATCTGGATGCAAAAACGCGAAAAACGCCGTCAGGCGGAGATCGCGGCGGCATTTCGCGATGCGACTTAAACATTGATCGAAGGTTGAAAAATAGCGCGGTGCGTCCGCGCTATTTTTTATGGGGCGAATTATAGTCATTTCATTCAACAGGAGGGGCATGCCGTACTGGATACGGTATCTTCTCGCAAGGGGATTGCGGGTCAAGCCCGCAATGACTCAAGTCAGCCATGACTCATCGGATGATTGATAGAAATACCAAGGCGGTATTTCATGTCTCAAACACACGCAAACCGATGTAAATTAAGTAAAAAACTCTGTTTTTTATTAATTTATAAAGCTTAATTTTGTATTTTGAATTGATGCTCAAATAAATTCATATTTTGCCTCTTATTCCTTATAATTATCACTTCACTAATAATTTAAAAAGGTTGGGCATTATGTTAAAAGATTTAGTGGCAAAAATAGCCAAAGGCAGTTTGGTTCAGCAGATTTTAATCGGTTTGGTTTTGGGTGTTGCTTTGGCGGTAATTGCGCCATCAGCGGCCAAAGCGACTGAGATTTTGGGTGCGTTTTTTGTCGGCGGCTTAAAAGCCGTTGCGCCGATATTGGTATTGGTTTTGGTGACCAATGCGATTGCGCAGCATAAGAGCGGCACTCAGGTGTACATCAAACCGGTTTTGGTGTTGTATGTGTTGGGTACTTTTGCGGCGGCGTTGGTCGCGGTATTGGCGAGTTTCTTGTTCCCAACCAATTTGACCTTGGTCACGGGTGATGTGACGCAAACGCCGCCATCGGGCATCATCGAGGT
The DNA here is from genome assembly GCA_964502825.1 of uncultured Hydromonas sp. GTDB lineage: Bacteria > Pseudomonadota > Gammaproteobacteria > Burkholderiales > Burkholderiaceae > CTSOIL-112. The sequence continues at coordinate 1,432 of CAZCYS010000298.1, forward strand.
GCTGAAAACCTTGGTGTTGAATGTGGCGGATAATCCGGTCAAAGCTTTGTTTAACGCGAATTACATCGGTATTTTGACTTGGGCCATTTTGTTGGGCATTACCTTACGCCATGCCAGCGAGAATGCCAAACTTTTGCTCAATGAGGGTGCGGAATCGATTTCAAAAATCGTGCGTTGGGTGATTCGTCTGGCACCGATCGGTGTGTTTGGTTTGGTGGCGTCCACCATTGCCACAACGGGTTTGGGCGAGTTGCTCAAGTATGCGCAATTGCTGATCGTGTTGGTTGGCTCCATGCTGTTTGTTGCGTTGGTACTCAATCCTTTGATCGTGTGGTGGAAAATCCGCCGCAATCCGTATCCCTTGGTGTGGCAATGTTTGACCGAAAGCGGCATCAC
>CAZCYS010000299.1:0-1816 GCA_964502825.1 uncultured Hydromonas sp.
CCGATAGCGACATTTGGGTCACGGAAATGGGCGCGTGGGAGCGCAACAGCGGACGACTATCGCGTTTGACTTGGCACAATGGTCGCTACCAACGCAGTACGATTCTCGATAAACTCGATCGGCCGCACGGCATACAGCTCGGCAAAGACGGCTGGGTGTACATCGGCGAAGCCAGCCGCATCATTCGCGTGAATCCTCAATCCCTCAATGACGCGGGCAAAATCACCCCGCAAGTCGTCGTTGATCGCCTGCCCGACGACGGTCATCATCCGCTCAAACAGCTGCTGTTGGATAACAATGGCAACATCTACCTGAGCATGGGCGCTAAAACCAATAATTGTGAAAATGCCAACGGCACGCCACCGCAGTTTCCTTGCGCAGAATCGAGCGGCGCGCGCGCAACGGCCTCTATTTGGAAAATCACCTCGCCGCTGAATCAACCGAAAACCACCGTCTATGCGCGTGGTCTGCGCAACGCCATGGGCATGACGTGGAGCGCGCAAGGCGAACTGATTGCGACCGAAAATGGCCGCGACAACATTCACCAAGCGGACCGCCGATTGAGCGACGCGCGCCTGCCGCATGACGAATTGAATGTGATTCGAGCGGGCGGCGACTACGGCTGGCCGTATTGCTTTGACAACAACCGCGCCAGTCCCGAATACCGCAGCCATGCGGCGGTGTGTCGCCAAAAAATCGCACCGACGGGTTTGCTGCCCGCACACAGCGCGCCGCTTGGCATCACGCGCTATCCGAATGACGGCAGCGTAGCCGCGTTGCGCGGACGCTACCTCATCGCCTTGCACGGCTATCGTGATACCGGTCATCGGCTGATTGCCATCGGTGCCAATGCCGCCGGACGTCCCGCAGGCAAAGCCAGTGATGTGATTTCGGCATGGGGACGCACCGCGAGCCAGCCGATGGGCGCGCCGGTGGAAGCGCGCGTCGCACCGTCGGGCAAAATCTACATCACCGACGATCGCAACGATGCATTGTTGCGGCTATCCAATATTCGCTGATGGGTATCGAATACGCCTGCCGTGCAGCAACTTTGCCTGTGCGTGATAGGTGCTCGGGCATTTGAACGGGTTGGGTCATAGCCAATATCAATTAACCTGGCTGAATAAATAGTTCGCGTTTTTCGGCACTTTGGGTTTTAGCGCGCGGTTGAATACAGTAAAATTCGATGCTATGAACAATACCGTCGCCGCGCGCTTTTCCGCCGCATTGAAAATCACTCCGTCTTTGGCTGAAAAATTGGCCAAAGCGGGCGTGCGCAACGATCAGGATATTTTACTGCACATGCCGCTGCGCTATGAGGATGAGACGCGCATCACGCCGGTGTCGGGTCTGCGTTTGGGTGAGTTTGCGCAGGCGCAGGTGACGGTGATCGAACATGAGGTGAAATTCCGTCCGCGCCGTCAGCTGGTGGTGACCACGCAGGACGCAGCGGGCGAGGTTTTGGTGCTGCGTTATGTGAATTTTTACAGCTCGCAGTTGGCTGCGTTTAAGCCGGGTCAATTGCTGCGGGTCAAAGGCGAGGCGCGGCATGGCTTTTTTGGCACGGAGATGATTCATCCGCGCGTGGAGAAGGTGTCCGAGCATACGCCGGTGGCGCAGACGCTCACGCCGATTTATCCGACGGTGGAGGGGCTGACGCAGCCGACGTGGCGCAAATTGATTGAGCGTGCGTTGGCAACGGTGGCGCTGCCAGAGATTTTGCCCGCGCATGTTCTGCAACCGGAGTGGGGCAGTTTGCAGGATGCGGTGCGATTGTTGCACGCGCCGCCACCGGACGTGCATCCGCATGCCTTGA
>CAZCYS010000300.1:0-1811 GCA_964502825.1 uncultured Hydromonas sp.
GATCACCTGTACTGGCACGCACGCTACATCGAGCGCGCCGAAAACACCGCACGCATGCTGGGTGTGAACTACGACACCCTACTCATGCCACACGAGCCGCAAAATGAAATCAATCTGTGGCGCGCCACGCTCGGGCTGTCCGAGCTCGAACCGCAATTTCTCGAACTCTATGGCGAAATCAGCACCGAAAACGTGTTGCGATTCATGGTGACCGATCAACGCAACCTATCCTCCATCGTCTCCTGCCTGTGGTCAGCGCGTGAAAATGCCCGCGCCGTACGCGACAGCCTGACCTCGGAAATGTGGGAAACGGTCAACGATATGTGGCTCGAATCCTGCCAATGGGTCAAATCCGACCGCGCGATCACCCAAGTGCGCGAATATCTGGACTGGATCAAATTGCGCTCACACCTGATTCTCGGCGTGGCGCTCGGCACCATGCTCAAGGACGAAACCTTCAACTTCCTGCGCATGGGCACATTCATCGAACGCGCGGACAACACCGCACGGCTGCTGGATTTAAAATTCTTTGAATCGTCCGAGATTCGACAGCAAGCGCAAGACGCCACCAGTGAATACGACGACACCAAAGACTTCTACCACTGGGCCGCACTGCTGCGCTCCGTTTCCGGCTTTGAAGTCTACCGCCAGACCTATCATGACGTCATCACGCCCGCGCGCGTGGCCGAACTGCTCATTTTCCGCAAAGAAATGCCGCGCTCGCTCGCCGCCTGTCTGATCGATTTGAACAAAAACATCGCGCATGTGCGCAACGCGTATTCACAAAAAACCGAGCGATTAGCAGGTAAAATGCTGGCAGACCTGCAATACGGTCAAATTGAAGAGGTTTTGCAATACGGCATCCACGAATATTTAACCGAATTTTTGGAAAAAGCCTACGCCCTGGGACACCAGATCAGCCAAGACTTCTTGGTACCACTGAATCCGGCGCACAGCAAAAGCACGTCCCAGTGAACACACCCGCAACGAATGAACGTATGCGTTTTGAAATTACACACAACACCGACTACCACTACGAAGACCCCATTTCGTACCTGATCCAGCTGCTGCGCCTGACACCGCGCAGTGATGCCGGTCAGACCGTGATCAACTGGCACATAGGCGCGCCCACGCGCCTGCACGCCCAAATTGACGCATTTGGCAACCACACGCACCTGCTGACCCTGAACCAACCCACAAAGCAACTGCTGATCGAAGTTCACGGCACCGTTGAGGTCAACGAAGACGCCTCATCCAACCGCCGACCGGCCAAAAACAGCCGCATCTCGCCGCTGATTTTTACCCAAGCCACGCGCTACACCACCGCAGATGCCGAATTGAACGCCTTTGCACAACCATTCGCACAGCCGAACGGCATGCTGTCCGAAGACAACGCCCTGCGCCTGATGCAAGCCGTACATGAGCGCATCCAATACGTAAGCGGCGTAACCACCGTACAAACCACCGCACCGCAAGCATTCGCCCAAGCACAGGGCGTGTGCCAAGACCAAGCGCACGTTTTCCTCGCCGCAGCACGCGCCATCGGCATCCCCGCGCGCTACGTCAGCGGCTACCTCAATACCGGCGACATCGGCCACCTTGCCAGCCACGCTTGGGTTGACGTCTACACCGATCGCCACGAGTGGCTCAGTCTGGACATCACCCACAACTGCATCACCGACGGGCGACACTGCCGCCTCGCCATTGGCCGCGACTACGACAGCGCCGCACCGGTGCGCGGCTCACGCATGGGCGGCGGATTTGAAGCACTCAACGCCTACGTTCACGTTTCGGCACAAGGCGACGATCCG
>CAZCYS010000301.1:0-1810 GCA_964502825.1 uncultured Hydromonas sp.
ATTGGTTTCCTGATTTATGGTCCGGTGATGTTGATTGGTCTGCACGCCTTGGAATTGGCACCGAAAAAAGCGGCCGGTACGTCCGCAGGTTTCACCGGTTTGTTCGGTTACCTCGGTGGTACGGTTTCCGCCAGCGCGGTGGTTGGCTGGGCGGCTGAACACTACGGTTGGGACGGCGGTTTCTACGTCATGATCGTCGGCGGTATCTTGGCCTGTGTCCTGATGTTGGTCACGATGGTTGAAGAAGGCAAACACAAAGCCCGTATCGCAGAAGAAGATCGTTTGGTTAAATAATTACTAAATCAATCACACAAGCAAACCTGAAAGGAGCGCACATGCGCTCCTTTCGGTTTTTTTGCGACTCAACAGCGAAATGCAACTGGGCACGCAGCCCACACGCCAGCGACATTTTCCTTTATCATCCGCCCATCGCTTCAACCTTTTTCCCAAACGAGTCGCCATGCCTGCCGCCACTAAAAACAATGCCCGCACCCCATCCACCGTGAAAGTGGACGATCCGCGCACCATGCGCGCATGGGCTTTTTACGACTGGGCGAATTCATCCTATGCGCTGGTGATCAATACCGCGCTGTTTCCGCTGTATTTTCAAAGCGTAATGAACGACGCGCCGCAGGTATTGAACCTATTCGGTTACGAAATCAGTGCCAATGCGGCTTATAGCTATTCGCTTAGCCTGTCTTTTTTAATCTTGGTACTGCTCTCACCTGTGCTCTCGTCCATCGCGGGCAGTCGCGGCAACAAACTCTCCTTCCTCAAATTTTTCTGCACCTTGGGTGCGCTCTCCTGCATGGGGCTGTTTTTCTTCAAAAGCGCCGATCAAGTGCTCTGGGCGCTGCTGTTCAATATCACTGCGAGCATTGGTTTTTACGGCTCGCTGGTGTTTTACAACGCCTATCTGCCCGAAATCGCCAGCCCCGCTCAACAGGATATGCTCTCTGCGCGCGGCTTTTCGCTCGGCTATGTCGGCTCATTATTGATCCTGATTATTTCTTTGGTCTTGATTCAGGTCGTCGCCGACGAATCCAATCGCGGCTTTTACACGCGGCTGTGTTTTTTCCTCACCGGCTGTTGGTGGCTGGGTTTTGCGCAGTACAGTTTTGCGCGTTTGCCCAAAAATCGTACCATCAGCCGTCGTGAGGAGCGCGCCTTGGCACGGCAATCCTATTTCGACCTATTCACCGACAGCTTTGAGGAGCTGCAACACACCGTGCGCGATTTGGTGAAAAGCAAGCAAATCAAGTGGTTCCTAACCTCGTTTTTCTTTTACAGCGTCGGCATGCAAACGATTTTTTTGATCGCCACCTTTATCGGCACGGAGCTAAATCTATCGCAAACCAAAATGATCATCACGATCATGCTGTTGCAGGTCGTCGCCATCATCGGCGCCATGCTGTTTTCGTGGCTGAGCAAACGCATCGGCAATACTTGGGTACTGATGAGCGCCGTCGGCATCTGGATCATCGTGTGCCTGCTGATTTACACACTTTCCGCCCAAGACCCCGACGGGCAAAATCGTTTTTTCGGCATCGCCGGATTGGTCGGATTGGTCATGGGTGGTTTGCAGTCGATGTCACGCTCAACCTACAGCAAACTGCTGCCGACCTCGCACGACTCAGCCACATTTTTCAGCTTTTACGACATACTGGAAAAATTGGCCATCATCGTGGGTACGGGCGTGCATGGCTATCTCATCAATAAAACCGGTACGACACATGCCTCTTCGCTTGCATTGGCCGCCTTTTTCGTGGTCGGGTTAATCTGTTTGAGCCGCTTAAAAGTGCATGAACGG
>CAZCYS010000302.1:0-1807 GCA_964502825.1 uncultured Hydromonas sp.
CTGCTGTCCGATGACAAAAACTATTTGGCTGAGTCGTTTGGCGGCATGGTGGGTAATCCAACGGGATCGTTGCTGATGCAATGGCTGGTTCTGCTGGTGGTCGGCGGGATTTTGCTGATGGGTGTGACCAAAGGCATTGAAGCCGTGACCAAAAAACTGATGCCTTTGCTGTTCATTCTGTTGATCATCGTGGCGCTGACCAGTTTGAGTTTACCCAACGCGATGGCGGGTGTGAAGTTTTTGTTTCTGCCCGATTGGAGCAAAATCAATGCCACGGTGATTTTTACCGCATTGGGATTGGCATTTTTCAAACTCTCGCTCGGTATCGGCTCGATGATGATTTATGGCAGCTATTTCCGCTCGGAACAAAATATCCCGAAAACCGCTTTGACCGTGATGCTGGCGGATTTGACCGTGTCATTGCTGGCGGGCTTGGCGATTTTCCCAGCAGTGTTCGCCTTTGGCTTTAATCCGGCTGGCGGCCCGAGCTTGCTGTTCAAAACCATTCCGGCGGTATTCGTCCACATGCCACTCGGTCAAATCCTCGGCGCGGTGTTTTTCGTGTTGACCGCGATGGCGGCTATCGGTGCGATGCTCTCAATCGTCGAGGTCCCTGTGGCCGTGTTGCACGAGCGCTTAAATTGGACACGCAAACGCGCCATTGTCATCGTCATGGCTATTTTATTGGTACTGGGTGGTCTGTGCGCGTTATCCAACAGCACACTGGCGAACGTGACCGTGTTTGATAAAAACATTTTTGATGCCTTTGACTTTTTGGCCAGTAAATTGATGATGCCGCTGTGTGGTCTGGCGACCTGTATTTTTGTCGCCCTGAACTGGCGCAAAGCCGATTTCATCCGCGCCATCAGCAATAACGGCACTCTCAAGAATCAAGCTTTACTCGAAAAACTGTATTTCGTCGTGACCAAAGTGTCACCGGTACTGATCGCGGTGATTTTGATTTATGGTTTGTTGCCTCAAAAATAGCATCTAATCTAAGTAATTGATTTTAAAAAAGAGATGGTTAATTAACCATCTCTTTTTTTGGTACCGCTTACATAAGCAATCTGTCTAAAACGTGCTATTTACTTCCTCATTTCATCGCTATACTGAATTGACCAGAAGTGATCCTGGCGTATTCAATAATGAACGAAAGGAGACTTAAAATGGCGAATATGATGAAAGCTGCCGTATTCTTGGGCAAAGGTCGGATTGAAATTGTCGAGAAAAAAATCCCTGATGTCGGCCCGAACGATGCCTTGGTGCGCATCACCACCACAACCATTTGCGGTACGGACGTGCATATTTTAAAAGGAGAATATCCAGTCAAGGAAGGCTTGACCATCGGTCATGAACCGGTCGGTATCATCGAAAAACTGGGGAGCAATGTCAAAGGCTATCACGAAGGCCAACGTGTGATCGCCGGTGCGATTTGCCCGAGCTTCACTTCCTACGCCTGTCAAGACGGCTATCCGTCACAAGACGGCTCGTATCTGCTGGATGAGGATGGCAAATGCTCCTGCCACGGTTACAAAGCCACGGCAGGCTGGCGTTTTGGCAACATCATCGACGGTACTCAAGCCGAATATGTGCTCGTGCCGGATGCGCAGGCCAACCTCGCCCCCATTCCTGACGGCTTGACCGACGAACAAGTGCTCATGTGCCCGGACATCATGTCCACTGGCTTTAAGGGTGCGGAAAACGCCAATATTCAAATCGGCGATATCGTCGTGATTTTTGCCCAAGGACCGATTGGTCTGTGCGCCACCGCAGGCGCGAAACTCAAGGGCGCCAGCCTCATCATCAC
>CAZCYS010000303.1:0-1806 GCA_964502825.1 uncultured Hydromonas sp.
GTCGCGCGCTGCGTTCGGTGGTGGATTTGAGCCAATTGGGTGAGCGCACCATTCAGATTGACTGCGACGTGATTCAGGCCGATGGCGGCACGCGCACGGCGAGCATCACCGGCGCATATGTCGCGCTGGCCGATGCGGTGGCGTGGTTACTCGCGCAGGGCAAAATCACGCACAGCCCGATTATTGACTCGGTGGCGGCAATTTCGGTCGGCGTGGTCGGCGGCGTGCCGATGCTCGATTTGGATTACAACGAGGATTCCAACTGCGACACCGATATGAACGTGGTGATGACGGGCAAGGGTGGCTTCGTCGAGATCCAGGGCACGGCTGAGGGCGTGCCGTTTAGCACCGAGGAGCTGAATGCCTTGTTGGCGTTGGCGCAAAAGGGGATCGCTGAGTTGAGCCGATTGCAGTCGGCGCAGCAATATTAATATTAATAGGAAACTCAAAAAGTAAAACGCCAGAGCATAGGCTCTGGCGTTTTTTACCGTGCACTTACTTCAATGCTTTGTGCATGGCTTCTTCGTCCAAAGCCTTTTCCCACTTCGATACGGCGACGGTGGCCACGCCATTGCCAATGAAATTGGTCAAGGCGCGTACTTCGCTCATGAAGCGGTCAATCCCCAAAATCAGCGCCATACCTGCGACAGGAATGTCCGGCACGACCATCAAAGTACCGGCCAAGGTGACAAAGCCCGCGCCGGTCACGCCGGTCGCGCCTTTTGAAGTCAACATCGCTACGGCGAAAATCGTGAGCTGTTGCCACAGAGTCAGATCAATATTCAAAGCCTGTGCGATGAACAATACCGCCAAGGTCATGTAAATATTGGTGCCATCCAGATTAAACGAGTAACCCGTTGGTACAACCAAACCGACCACCGATTTTTTGCAGCCCATTTTTTCCAGTTTGTTCATCAGATGTGGCAGGGCGGATTCAGAGGAGCTTGTGCCCAGCACCAGCAGCAATTCTTCCTTGATGTAGCGCAGAAATTTGAAAATGCTGAAACCGGTCATGCGTGCAATGAGGCCCAACACGATGACGACAAACAAAAATGCGGTGAAATAGAACGTTGCGATCAAACCGAGTAAATTGGTCAGTGAGCCGATACCGAACTTACCAATAGTGAAAGCCATCGCACCGAAGGCACCGATCGGTGCGAGTTTGGTGATGATGCCAACCATGCCGAAAAACACTTCGGACATGCCTTCGATGAAGCTGATCAGTGGGCGGGCGCGCTCTTCGGGCACACGGGTCAACACCACACCGAACAAAATCGCAATCAGCAACACTTGCAAAATATTACCCTCGACAAACGGACTGAAGACGGTTTTGGGAATCAAATCCATGAAAAAATCGACCATGGTATGACTTTGTGAGGTGGCGGCAAACTCATTGACCTTAGCCACGTCTTTGGAAGCAAAGCTGCTGATGCTGGCATTGATGCCCACACCCGGTTTGGCGATGTGGCCGACCAGAAAACCTGCGGCCAACGCGAGGGTTGAAACCACTTCAAAGTAAATCAAGGCTTTCAAACCGACGCGCCCCATTTGCCCCAAATCGCGCATATTGGCAATGCCTGCGACGATGGTACAAAAGATGATCGGCGTGATCACCATTTTAACCAAATTAATGAACGCTTTGCCCAATGGCTCCAAGCTTACCCCAAGTTTCGGGTAAAAATGGCCAATTAGAATACCCAATCCAATGGCGATTAAAACCTGTACATACAAGATTTTGTACCAGGGTTTAACTGTAAGAATTAATCGGGTTGTTTACAGTTTGTTTGATAAAAGTAATTTTGTAGT
>CAZCYS010000304.1:0-1806 GCA_964502825.1 uncultured Hydromonas sp.
GATTGATCGGCGAACATCCGCGCGGCATTCCAAACAACCTCATGCCGTACATTCAACAAGTCGCGGTGGGCTTGCGTGAGCAGCTGTCCGTATTTGGCAACGACTACCCGACCGCCGACGGCACCGGCGAGCGCGACTACATCCACGTCATGGATTTGGCACGCGGTCACGTGCTGGCGGTGGCGCGCCTGCTCGCGGGCAATGATTCGTTCACCGTCAATTTGGGCACAGGCGAACCGGTGACTGTGTTGCAAATGGTGCAGGCGTTCGAGCAAGCCTCGGGACAAAAAATCCCCTACAGCATCGCACCGCGTCGTCCGGGCGATGTCGCCTCAGTGTATGCCGATCCGAACTTGGCCAAAGCGCTGCTGAATTTTGCCACCGAATACGGCGTCAATGAAATGTGTCGTGATGCGTGGGTGTGGCAAAGTCGCAACCCAAACGGCTACGAAGCCGCCTAAAATCTGCGATTTTTAACAATATAAGCCGTAAACACGCGGCTTATATTGAGTTTTCGCGCCGCATACTGTATTTTAACGGGTTGGAATTAATCGTTTTCACAAACAGCAACACAGAAAGTCAGGTTCAAAATGTCATTAGTGGTACACAAATACGGCGGCACCTCGATGGGGTCAGTCGAGCGCATTCAAAACGTCGCACGCCGTGTTGCCAAATGGGTCAAAGCCGGTCATCAAGTCGTGGTCGTGCCATCGGCCATGTCCGGCGAAACCAATCGCTTGCTCGGTTTAGCCAAAGATGTTAATCCAAACGCCGCCGACCTGTGCCCGCGCGAAATGGACATGATCGCCTCTACCGGCGAACAGGTCTCGGTCGGTTTGCTCGCCATTGCACTGAACAGCATCGGCGTACCGGCCATCAGCTACACCGGCTGGCAAGTACCGGTGCGCACCAACGACGCCTACATGAAAGCACGCATCGAATCCATTGATGGCAACCGCGTTAAAAAAGATTTGGATGCGGGCAAAGTGGTCATCATCACCGGCTTTCAAGGGATAGACCCACACAACAACATCACCACGCTGGGGCGTGGCGGCTCGGACACCTCTGCCGTGGCGGTTGCCGCAGCGATCAAGGCCGACGAATGCCTGATCTACACCGACGTGGACGGCGTGTACACCACAGACCCGCGCGTGGTCGAAACCGCGCGCCGCATGGACAAAATTACTTTTGAAGAAATGCTCGAAATGGCGAGTTTGGGTTCAAAAGTGCTGCAAATCCGCTCGGTCGAGTTCGCCGGCAAATATCAGGTTAAAACCCGCGTCCTGTCCAGCCTGACCGACCCCGATATCGACATTAACATGGAAGCCAAATCAGGCACACTGATTACCTTTGAGGAAGACGAAAGCATGGAAAAAGCAATCATTTCAGGCATCGCATTCAGCCGCGACGAAGCCAAAATCACCTTGGATCAAGTTCCCGACATGCCCGGCGTAGCCTTCGGCATTCTGGGTCCGATCGCTGAAGCCAACATTGACGTGGACATGATCATCCAAAACCAAAGCAAGGAAGGCACCACCGATTTCTCCTTCACAGTCAATCGATCCGAGTACAACAAAGCCATGGAACTGGTGAAAAACACCATCGCACCGGCAGTAGGCGCGGTTGCCGTGTATGGCAATGACAAAGTAGCGAAAGTCTCCGCCGTCGGTATCGGCATGCGCTCGCACGTCGGCGTGGCCAGCAAAATGTTCAATACCTTGTCACAAGCCGGTGTGAATATCCAAATGATTTCCACCTCGGAAATCAAAATCTCCGTGATTATCGAAGACAAATTCATGGAATTGG
>CAZCYS010000305.1:0-1798 GCA_964502825.1 uncultured Hydromonas sp.
GCCACAAACAGCCGTCGTGGGTACTTGAGGCGTTTGACGAATATGCCAAACGCTTACCCGCACGCGAAATCAAGCTCGAATGCAAGGAACTCAAACCTGAAGCGCGTGAGGGCAAAACCGTCGCGCAGGCGATGGCTTTGGAGGCAGTGAAAATCCAAGCGGCGATACCGAAAGGTGCGCTGGTTTTGGCTTTGGATGAGCGCGGTCAGGATTTGACCAGCATGGGTTTGGCAAAAAAATTGCAGCACTGGCAAACCGAGCACCATCATGTGGTGTTTATCATCGGCGGTGCAGATGGCTTGGAGCCAGCGTTCAAAGCACAATGCGACGGTTTGATTCGCCTGTCCAGTCTGACTTTGCCACATGGTATGGTGCGCGTCTTGTTCGCTGAGCAACTGTATCGTGCATACACCATCAATATCAATCATCCCTACCATCGCGCGTGATGCGCTGTTTGTATCTACTTTCTGAGGATTGGCGATGAATCCCTTTCATTTTCCCGCCATTGTTTTGGCGTCGCAAAGTCCGCGTCGAGCAGAATTGTTGCGGCAAATCGGCGTACCGTTTGAGGTGGTTTTGCCTTTAGATCCACATGCCGCAGAGACTTTGGAAGCGGTGTTGCCGAATGAAGTTCCGCTCAGTTATGTGCAGCGGGTGTGCCGTGCCAAGGCGGAAATGATGCGTCAACAGATCGCTGAGCTGGGTTCGTCCGAGCAGCAAAGCCGTCCGATTTTGTGCGCAGACACCACGGTGGCATTTGGCAATGAGATTTTGGGTAAACCGGTCGATGCACAGGAGGTGCGGGTGATGCTGGGGCGACTGTCTGGCCAAACGCATCAGGTGCATACGGCGGTGGCGATTGCATGGCAGGGCGCGATGATCGAGCAGGTGGTGAGCAGTGATGTGAGCTTTCGTCCGATCACGCCTGAGGAGATTGAAGCGTATATTGAAAGTGGTGAGCCGTTTGGCAAAGCCGGTGCGTATGCGATTCAGGGTTTTGCCGCGTGTTTTGTGGCGCACTTGCGCGGTAGCTTTTCTGCGGTCAAGGGTTTACCGATTTTTGAGGTCGCACAGATGCTCAGAGCGTTGCAAAATCAGGCATAATCATGCTCAAGTTGTATCATTACATAAACAATAATTAAAAAGCACACACCATGAGCATCAAACAAGACATTTTGATCAATACCTGCGACGCGGAAACGCGCGTGGCGCTGCTGGAAAACCGCCGGGTTGAGGAAATTTTCATTGAGCGACAAAGCAGTTTGGGCTTGGTCGGCAATATTTATCTGGGTAAAGTCGTTCGCGTTCTGCCCGGTATGCAGTCTGCATTCATCGAAATCGGCTTGGAGCGTACCGCGTTTTTACACGTGGCGGACATGGCGATTGCCACGCACAGCCCGACCGCGAGCCAGACGACGGTGAATCAGTTACCACCGATTGAGACGCAGTTATTCGACGGACAAACGGTTTTGGTACAGGTTATCAAAGACCCGATTGGCACGAAGGGCGCGCGCTTGTCTACCAAAATCAGCATTGCCGGTCGCCTGCTGGTGTATTTGCCCAAAGAAGAAGGCATCGGCGTGACACAAAAAGTGGACAGCGACGAAGAACGCATTGAGCTGAAAAATCGGATGATCGAGCTATTGGGTGACAATCCCGATGGCGGCTACATCATTCGCACAGCGGCTTTGGATGCGGCTGTTGAAGAATGGCAAAACGACATCAATTACCTCAAACGCACATGGCAGGAAATCAACGAACAAAAGCGCAAGCGCTCCGCGCCGACGCTGATTCACCG
>CAZCYS010000306.1:0-1790 GCA_964502825.1 uncultured Hydromonas sp.
TCATCAAGCGTTCAGTACGCTCAGGTACAGTCAAACGCCCCCATTCGCCATCCAGCGCCGCTTTGGCCGCAGCCACGGCTGCATCCACTTCCGCTTTGCCCGCTTCGTGTACCTGTGCGATGACCTGATTATTCAGCGGCGAGCGTTTTTCAAACGTCTTGTGCGTGGCGACGTATTGCCCGTTGATAAAGTTCAAAATTTCTTTCATGATTCGTTTTCCCAATTAAACAATTAAATCTGCCACGCACGGTCGGATCGCACGGTGGATCGTTAACGCGGTGCGCTCACGCAGCCACCGACAGCGCCAAAATCGCATCCAAACCCGCCTGCGCAATCGCGCCGTCTTGCTCCTCCGAGCCGCCCGATACGCCAATACCACCGATGCGTTGTCCATCCACCACGATCGGCACGCCACCACCAAAGCCGACAAACCGCGCTCGGCGCACGATGCCTTCGCGCACAGCGGCGGAATGACTTTGCAGCGCGTCGTGCCATTGATCCGTCGGCAAACCAAAGCTTGCTGCGGTGTAGGCCTTATCGATCGCAATGTCGATCGAGTGTAAAAAAGCACCGACTTGGCGAATGAATCCGGCGAGATTGCCGGCGTTATCCACCACCGCAATATTGACCACAGCGTCCAGTGCCTGCGCTTGCTTGAGTGCCGCACCCAAAGCGGCGTGAACCGCCTCGGGTGTGATGCAAGCCACCTGTTGTGACACTTGCATATATGCTCCTTTTTGAGTCAATCCAATCAGGTGTACACCTCGGTGAATGACGGCACGATCACACCGGTGTGGTAGAAAATGCCGTTGCCCAGGCCCTCCTCATTCCAAGTGGTCACCGGACGATCCGGTTGCGCTAAGTAGCCTAAGCCTGCGAAGGTTTCATTGCGATTGCCCGATGGATCAAAGAAGTAAATCGTTTCGCCACGGGTAATGCCGTGACGGGTCGGTGCCACATCGATTTTCACCTTGTTTTTCGCCATCACGTCGGCGGCTTTGAGTACGTCATTCCATGAGTCAAGGAAGAATGAAATGTGGTGCAAGCCCATGCGCGGCCCACCCACAAACGCGATGTCGTGCGGCGTGTTGGTGCGGGTCATCCAAGTCGCCAATTGGAATGCGCCTTCCGGTCCCACAACGATTTGCTCGACCAAATAAAAATCCAAACAGTTTTTCATGAATTCGGTGGTTTCGGCGACTTTATTCACGCCTTCGGCCGGATTGAATTCACACATCAGCAAGCAGTGATCGAGCCAATGCACGCCCGCGCCGCGAATATCGTCCGGCCACGGATCAGGATTGGTGCTGCCCACATCGGTGCCGACAAATTCTTTTTGTGCATACAGGCGGAAATCATGACCGCTCGGCAATTGGAATTGCAACATGCGGCCGGTGAATGGCAATGTGCCTTCGCTTAACATTTGTGTTTTCACACCCGCTGCTTCCACGCGCTGTTGGAATGCATCCAGCTCGCTGTCTTTTTCAACCTTAAAAGCGACGTGATTAAAGCCCGCCTGATCGCTCGGCGTGAGGATCAGCGAGTATTTGTCCCACTCGTCCCAACATTTCAGATACACATTGCCATCGGCATCTTTGTGTGTGGTTTTTAACCCCAACACTTTTTCATAGTGCTGAACCGCTGCATCCATATCCATGACTTTGATGCTCACATGACCAATTCGTAAAACGCCCATTTTCGTCTCCTTATTTAGATAATTGATTTTGCTTGGTAGCAAAACCTTTAAAAAACGGTTTTTCAAAACTGCCCATCACCACCAATTCCAAATC
>CAZCYS010000307.1:0-1783 GCA_964502825.1 uncultured Hydromonas sp.
CTGCGCGAAATGGGCGCGCACATTTACCACGACATGAACGAAGGCCTGCGCGACGTAGACGTGGTCATCATGCTGCGTTTACAACGCGAGCGCATGACGGGCGCATTACTGCCTTCTGAGGCCGAATACTTCAAACACTACGGCCTGTCGCAAGACAAACTCAAACTCGCCCGGCCCGACTGCATCGTCATGCACCCCGGTCCGATCAATCGTGGCGTCGAAATCGCCTCTGACGTCGCCGACGGACCGCAAGCCGTGATACTGCCGCAAGTGAGCTTCGGCATAGCGATACGCATGGCCGTAATGGCGATTTTAGCAGGAGGCAAAGCATGAGCACCGCAGCACACACCGCATTGATCATTGAAAACGCCCGATTGGTACACACCGCCGGCACACAAGCGCACACCGATGCGCACAGCTCCACCGTCTACGTGCTGAACGGACACATCGTCGGCGTCGACCAAAAACCTGCCGACTTTCCCGAACAGGCCGAGCGCATTGACGCGCAGCACCGGCTGATGAGCTTCGCGCTGGCCGATTTGGCCGTGCGTCTGAGCGAGAAAGGCGGCAACCGCAACGACGTCATGGCCGACGTACTCCATGCCGCCTTGCGCGGCGGCGTCGCCCACGTCGCCTGCCTGCCTGACGCCAACCCGATTTTGGACGAGCCACGTTTGGTCACGCAAATCAAACGCCAAGCCGAATCGCTCGATTTAGCCGAAATCTACCCGCTCGGCGCGCTCACGCAAGAACTCAAAGGCGAACAACTGGCCGAAATGGCCACACTGGTGGAGCACGGCTGCATCGCACTCAGCCAAGCCGATGAACCAATTCGCAACACACAGGTATTGCAACGCGCGCTCGCCTACGCCGCCAGTTTTGGCCTACCGGTTTGGCTGCGCGCCAACGACAGCTTTTTAGGTGGCGGCTTCGCCGCATCCGGCGCCTACGCTTCGCGTTTAGGGTTATCCGGCGTACCGGTTGCCGCCGAATCCATCGCCCTGTTCACCCTATTTGAATTATTACGCGGCATGGGTAAAAACGCACCGAAAGTCCACATCTGTCGCATCTCCAGCGCACGCGCGGTCGAACTCATCCGCGCCGCCAAAACCGAAGGACTGAACATCACCTGCGACGTCAATATGCACCACCTACACCTGATCGACTCCGACATGGGCTACTTCAACGCCCAAATGGTGTTCACCCCGCCGCTGCGCTCCGCCGCTGATCGCACCGCTCTGTGCACGGCCGTTTTGGACGGTACGATTGACGCCATCGTCTCCGATCACACCGCCGTCAACGCCGACGCGAAACATCTGCCGGTCGGCCAAACGCAAGCAGGCGCAGTCGGCGTGCAATGGCTACTCAACAGCGTGCTGCATTTTGCCCAAGAAAATCACGCCGATGCGGCGCACGCTTTGCGTGCCGTGGTTGCCGAACCATACGCTGTTTTGGGCTTGAATGCGCCTGAATGGGTCAATGGCGCTGCCGCCAACTTCGTGATTTTCGACGACAGCACGCATCAAACCATTAACGAATCGTACATCCAAGGCCGACACCTCAATACACCGTGGCTCGGCTACGAATTGAGCGGCACAATTACACAGGTGATTCACCACGGGCGTATGATTTAACCCGCCCACCCAAACAAAAGCCCCGCGCATGTATATGGGCGGGGCTTTGTTTATATCTCACTCAAACACCAATAAAAAACCCGCACAACTCAATGTTTCTGCGGGTTTGTCTATTGCTTAAATGTCGCTGGGTAACTCAGCGTGGTGCC
>CAZCYS010000308.1:0-1781 GCA_964502825.1 uncultured Hydromonas sp.
GCACCTTCACTTTTGACAAACAAGCCAATGTTCCGGGCGATGCCAGCCGCGTCGGTTTGGACTTTCCCGACCTGATCAAAGATATTGAGTGTGGCGATATCCTGCTGCTGGATGATGGCAAAATCCGCATGCGCGTTGAAACCAACAACGGCGAAGCGCTCGAATGTGTGGTGGAACAGGGCGGCACGCTCTCCGACCGCAAAGGCATCAACAAACTCGGCGGCGGCCTGTCCGCTGCGGCACTGACCGCCAAAGACATGGCCGACATCATTACTGCCGCGCAATTTGAAGCCGACTTTCTCGCCGTTTCCTTCCCGAAAAGCAAAGCCGACATGTATATGGCGCGTGAACTGATGCGCAACGCCGGTGGCGACGCTTTGCTGATCGCGAAAATCGAACGCGCCGAAGCCATTCCCAACCTCGAAGAAATCCTCGAAGCCTCTGACGGCCTGATGGTAGCGCGCGGCGATTTGGCGGTGGAAGTCAGCGATGCAAAAGTACCTGCGCTGCAAAAAATGATGATCCGCAAAGCGCGTGAAATGAACAAACTCTCGATTACCGCCACGCAAATGATGGAGTCGATGATCACCAGCCACGTCCCAACGCGCGCGGAAGTATCCGACGTTGCCAACGCCGTATTGGACGGCACCGACGCGGTGATGCTCTCGGCTGAAACCGCATCCGGCAGCTATCCGGTCACGACGGTAGCAACCATGGCGCAAATTTGCGATGAAGCCGAATTCTCAGCCGCAGTGGATTTGGACCGCGATCTACGCGACTATACGTTCACGCGCGTGGATGAAGCCATTGCCATTTCCGCTATTTTTGCCGCACATCACCTCAAAGCCCAAGCGTTGGCCGTGCTCACCGAGTCCGGATCGACGCCGCTGTGGATGTCGCGTTACAACACCAATGTACCGATCTACGCCTTCAGCAAAAACATCCGCACCTTGCGTCGTTTGAGCTTGTACCGCGAAGTCACGGTCACACAACAATTGGACAAGGACATTCCGCCGTACGAAGTCGCGGAGACGGTGCAACGCATCCTGACCGAAAAAGGTGTGATTAAAAAAGGCGACACCATCGTGATTACCCGAGGCTCCGCCATGGGCAAAACAGGTGGTTCGGACACCATGCAGATTCGCAAGGTGTTTTGATCTCGCACTCGTTTTAGAGGCGATAACACACTCGTTAAAAAGCCGTTGCAGATTTTGCAACGGCTTTTTTGTCTGTTCAATCCGAAAAACACCTTGTGAACGCTGCTCACGCCCCGCTCAAATTGACCGCATGTTCACGCGTTTCGTGGAACACTAAATCGGGATAACGCTCCTTCATCATATCCAAATTCACACGGTGGTTTGCCAGATAAGTCAAATTACCCCCAGCATCCTCCGACAGATTATTCATCTGCGCTTTTTCAAACTCAGCCAACTGGGCTTTATTTTCCGATGACACCCAACGCGCGATATTCGTCGATGGCGTTTCAAACAACACTTCCACACCATATTCGGCTTGCAAGCGATGCGCTACCACGTCAAACTGAAGCACGCCAACCGCTCCAAGCACGATATCCGAACCATTCATCGGTCTAAATACCTGCACCGCGCCCTCTTCGCCAAGCTGCTGCAAACCTTTTTGCAGCTGTTTGATTTTCAGCGGGTTTTTGATGCGCGCAATGCGGAATAATTCCGGCGCAAAAAATGGAATGCCGGTGAACGCCAACATTTCGCCTTCGGAAAAGCTATCGCCAATCTGAATATTGCCATGATTCGGAATGCCGA
>CAZCYS010000309.1:0-1754 GCA_964502825.1 uncultured Hydromonas sp.
GGCCGACGGCCAAAACTTCGCCTTGATCCGGTTTTTCGGTCGCGCTGTCAGGAATTACGATGCCAGACGCTGTGGTGCGCTCGGCTTCAACTCGTTTAACAATCACTCGGTCGTGTAACGGACGAATGTTCATGGAAAGCTCCTTAATCCTTAAAATAGGTTTAAAATCAAATAGATAAAGCTGAAAAAACTTGGGGTGGTGCTGTTTTCAGAGAGAAATTAGCACTCTCACCCTCTGAGTGCTAATTATGATGGCTGAATGTGATTATTTCAAGGGCAGGCGTAAAAAATTATGATAATCATTCTGGCTTTATAATGAAGTGGTCGGGTTAAGCCATAAAACAACAATGAAATAACGATGAAACAACGATGACAGCATCGAACCCAATATAAGGAGTACCCAAATGAGGACGCGGTGGTTTGGCTGGTTTTTGTGTGGATTTTTAGGTTTTGGCTGCGGCGCGGCGATGGCTGCGGAGGACATGATTGAGTTTGCCATGGATTTGCACAGCGCCAGCGGTGATCTGTCTGCGGCACAAAAGCAGGATTTGCTGGCGCAGGAGTGGCGTGTGTTAGCACTTTATTATCCTAAAACCACGACGATGGGGTTGAATTCCAGTTGGAGCCGCTGCGGATTTTTATCAACCCCATGCCTTCAGTCCGATACAGAGAACGTTACTTTACCTGCCTCGGCGGTACGGCGTGAGGGTGAGGTGCTGCATTTTGCTTTACCTAAGCGTTCTCCTGAACGGGGATTTTCGCAGTTAGAGCACGTGATTGTGCGGACTCAATTAAACAGAGAGCGTGATCCGTTTACGCTGGAGTTTTCCGCTGCCTTGGGTGCAGAGGGTGAGGGAAGTGCGCATTTTCCTGTGGTTTTGAATGGCGGTGCTTATTTATTAACAGGAACGATGCATGTGCAAGGGCGCTCGTTTACGGGTATGTCTGGGTGCAATTTATCGCTGCCCGTCGAGTGCGTCGGCTGGGATGAGGCCAAAGGGCGTTATACCTTTCGAACTCGGCATCCGTATGCCTTGTATTTTCAAATTTTTAATCCGCAGAATGTATTTGACCTGCCGGCGAAAGAGCTGAAAAAACCTTATCCGAGCGCGCTGGCTCAGGTGGATATTTTCAGAGCACAGATGTTTGAACAGCGCAAGGAGGGTCGGCACATTACCTTGATTAATATTGAAGGACGACAGTCTGAAAGTAAGGGGCAAAGGTGCTTTTCCAATGATGTGGTCTATCAGATTTTGTGGGTGGATCAGCAGCTGGTTCGCTATCTGCGTCGTTATCCTGACCCGAATCAATGTGTGGGTCATGTCGATGATCTGGAGTGGGGGGCAAAAGGTGAGCTTCTGATGTATTCGGGGATGCGGGTTGATTGGGTCAATCATGGCTCGCGCGTGACTTACTTTGATTGGAATACCTTCTGCGAAAAAATTGACAGCACTGCATTTCAAAAATGTAATGCTGCGCCAGCCACCGCAGCCAAAATCGCTGAAGTCCGCGCGCAGGCGCAAAAAGTGCGGGCGTGGTTCAAATAGCTGTATAACGGAATGGATCAGCGGTTGTCTTTTTCTTTTAAAAATAAGAATTTTTGTTGCAAGTTTGTGTAAGTGCTTTTATCGTAATGCTCCATTGAGCTCAAAAAAGTTCAATCGGTGGGCAACAGTCACGGTAACCCCGTGGCTTTGCCCGATCAAAACGAAGTGAAGGCTTTTCTATCCGAAAAGTACTTGACAGTCTTTACC
>CAZCYS010000310.1:0-1749 GCA_964502825.1 uncultured Hydromonas sp.
AATGGCAGGACTTGGCTGTCGGTGATGTTCAGTAAATTGGCCAATTCGCCACAGGTGGTTTCGGCGTCGCGCAGTCCTTGCTCGCCGGTGCCTGCGTTCGCGCAGCCGGTGTTGACGATCAAGGCGCGGATGCCGTTGTTAATCAGCAGGTGGCGTTTGCACACATGCACCGGCGCGGCGCAAAAGGTGTTTGTGGTGAATACGCCCGAGACGCTCGCGCCCTCGGACAGGCGGATGACGAGTAGGTCTTTGCGATCGGCTTTGCGAATGCCTGCTTGCGCGAAGCCCAGTTCGATGCCTGCGACGGGCGTGAGTTGATCGGCGGTGATGTTGGGGAAATTAACGGCCATGACGATTCCAAAATAGGGGTGAGTGGAGGCGAAAATCAAGTACGCTCACGCAGGCGACCTGCACGAAAGACGTTCGTGTCATTATAAAAGCTTGCATCGGCGTTGTCTTGCCAAAAATGCGGTACACCGAGAACGGGCAGCGGGCAAAAATCGTGGGTGTGGAATGGATGGGTGCGCAGTTGCTCGGATAAACGTTGATCCAGCTGGATGAAACGCTCGGTCAAACTCAATGCGAACCAATCGGGTTCAACTAAAATCACCCAAGTGTGTGCGCACATCGGTTTGCGCGGTGCGGTCAGTTTCTCCATCAGTGCGTGACCGAATAAATACACGGCCGCTTGCGCATCCGCACGCGGTTCATACACGTTCTCCCACAGCGCGCGCGGCGCGACCAAGGCGTTGTGCCAGTCAAATGCACGCAATGCGTTGGCAATGGTGGGATTGGATGTGACCAACAGCGCGGCATTTTCGTCAAACAGCGTCAGCGCGTCGCGCGCCATGCCGCGTTGATGCGTCACGCCGTGCGTGGCGATGTGCTCGAATTGGCGGGCGTTGAGCACCGCTTTGGTTAGAGGAAAGGTGAGCCAAATCGAGGCGTTGAAAAAATCGTGCAGATTCAACCGCGTCGGCACGCCGCCGGTTTGTGCGATGTGGGCTTCGTAGGCGACGCCTTCGGGTAAATCGGCTTGCGCGATGAAGTGCAGTGCTTGACCTTGGCCGGTCAGCATCGGCAAACCCTGCGCGCGCAGTTCGTCCACGGCGGCGTTGAGCGCGATTTTCAGATCGGGTGCATTCGCCCATTGCTCCGGTGTGTGCGTCGGAAAACGAGGTGCGAGGTGCGCCAGCCACGGCGCCAACCAATTAATTTGACAGGCTTCGGAGAATGCTAACGGCATGACATTGAATTACTCGTCTTCGTCTTTTTTATCGCCATCGGGGATTGCGGCGTCCACCACCGCACCCGCTACTTTTGCCGTGGTTTTAACCGCTGTGGCGGCGACCGAAACAGCCGCATCAGCAACCGCGATCACGGCGCAGCCATTCAGACTCAATGCAGCCAAACTGATCAGAAGCCATCGTACGGTGCGCATTAAATCTGCCCTTCAAACGTCCACGCCAGCGTTTCGCCAGCGTTCAGCGGTACGAGTGTGTCGTTGCCCAGATAGTCAAACGCAGCGGGTACGGCGGATGGTGTGGCGCTCAGACGGACTCGATGCGTATTGATCGGCAAACCGTAAAATGCAGGGCCATGCAGACTGGCGAAGCCTTCGAGCTGGTCCAATGCGTTCGCCTGCGCAAATGCGCTGGCGTACAGCTCCAAGGCGTGCGAGGCGGTGTAACAACCGGCACAGCCACAGGCGGTTTCCTTCGTCGGCTGCGCGTGCGGCGCGCTGTCGGT
>CAZCYS010000311.1:0-1747 GCA_964502825.1 uncultured Hydromonas sp.
TCGGCATTCCGAATCATGGCAATATTCAGATTGGCGATAGCTTTTCCGAAGGCGAGATGCTCGCGTTCACCGGCATTCCATTTTTCGCGCCGGAATTATTCCGCATTGCGCGCATCAAAAATCCACTGAAAATCAAACAGTTGCAAAAAGGTTTGCAGCAACTCGGCGAAGAGGGCGCGGTGCAGGTGTTCAAACCAATGAACGGTTCGGACATCGTGCTTGGCGCGGTCGGCGTGCTTCAGTTTGACGTGGTGGCGCACCGCTTGCAAGCCGAATACGGTGTGGAAGTCATGTTTGAAACGCCGTCCACCCACATCGCGCGCTGGGTGTCGTCGGAGAATAAAACCCAATTGGCTGAGTTTGAAAAAGCGCAGATGAATAATTTATCCGAAGATGCGGCGGGCAATTTGACCTATCTGGCCAATCACCGTGTGAATTTGGACATGATGAAGGAGCGCTACCCCGACTTGGTGTTCCACGAAACGCGCGAACATGCGGTGAATCTGAGCGGGGCGTGAGGCGCTCATCCATCAAAAAGCCGTTGCGAGTTGCAACGGCTTTTTTACGGATAACGATAATGCGTCATGCAATCACATCACTTTGCGAATCTGCATGGTGTCGGAGCTACCGCTTTTCCCCATGGTTGAACCACGGGTAATCACGATGGTGTCGCCTTTTTGCACAATGCCTTTTTCAGACAAAATCTTTTGTACGGTGTTGGCAACCTCGTATGGCAGCATGTCTTTGTCCAACAAGTCCATCACGGTAACTTCGCGGTACAGGCTCAGACGACGCAGGGTACGGATGTTTTTGCTGAATGCGTAAATCGGTGTGTTGATGTTGTGGCGTGACATCCACAGCGCCGAGGAGCCGGATTCGGTCATCACGGCAATCGCTTTGGCATTCAGATGGTGCGCGGCAAAGACGGCCGAAATGGCAATGGATTCGTCCACGCGGGTAAAGACGTAGTCGCGTAATTCGCGATCCAGATCAACGCGCGAGGACAGCTCTGCTTCGTCGCAGACCTGAGCCATGGTTTGCACCGTGGTGACGGGGTATTCGCCCGAGGCGGTTTCCGCCGAGAGCATCACCGCGTCGGTGCCATCCAATACGGCGTTGGCAACGTCGGAGACTTCCGCGCGCGTTGGCACATGACTGGTGATCATCGACTCCATCATTTGTGTGGCGGTGATCGAGAGTTTGTTCATGTCGCGCGCTTTGCGGATCATCATTTTTTGCAGCGCCGGTACTTTGGCATCGCCCACTTCTACGGCCAAATCACCGCGTGCCACCATCAGACCGTCAGAGGCTTCGAGGATTTCTTCGAGGTTGGGAATGGCTTCGGCGCGCTCGATTTTGGCGATCAGCAGTGCGTCGCCGCCGGCGTTGCGCAGCAGTTCACGTGCCATATACATGTCGGCACGACTTTTCGGGAATGACACGGCGAGAAAGTCGGTTTGAAATTGTGCGGCGACTAAAATGTCGGCCATGTCTTTGGCGGTCAATGCTGCAGCGGACAGGCCGCCACCGAGCTTGTTGATGCCTTTGCGGTCCGACAGTTTACCGCCTTGTTCCACGATACATTCGAGCGCGTCGCCGGTGTTGTTCTCCACGCGCATACGGATTTTACCGTCGTCCAGCAGAAGGATGTCGCCCGCATGGACGTCTTTGATCAGGTCTGGGAAATCTAATCCGACGCGGCTGGCATCGCCCGGAACATTGGCTTGTTTGTCAAAAGTGAAGGTGC
>CAZCYS010000312.1:0-1744 GCA_964502825.1 uncultured Hydromonas sp.
TAGGGTTTTACTTTTTCCGTATTTCCTTAAAAAAGTCCAGCGCCATGCGGTCACTGGACTTGTTTGCTATGTTTTGCTTTATGTGATTTGTACGATCATTCGATCATCAAACCGCCGCGGTCAACTGCGGTACGATTTCAAACAAATCACCGACAATACCGTAATCCGCAATTTGGAAAATCGGCGCGTCCGGGTCTTTGTTGATCGCCACGATGACTTTGGAATCTTTCATACCCGCTTGGTGCTGAATCGCGCCGGAAATACCCACCGCAATGTACAACTGCGGCGCAACGATTTTACCGGTTTGACCGACTTGCAAGTCATTGGCCACAAAGCCCGCATCCACCGCAGCGCGTGACGCGCCCATAGCGGCATTGAGTTTATCAGCCAAAGCTTCGATGATTTTGAAATTCTCAGCGCTGCCCAAACCACGGCCACCCGATACGACCACATTGGCCGAAGTCAACTCAGGGCGATCTGATTGGGCCACTTCGCGTGATACGAATGTCGCACCGTTGCCTGCCGCTTGCACCGCTTGCGCCTCAACCGCAGCCGAGCCACCGCTCGCTGCCGCAGCATCAAAGCCGGTGGTACGCACGGTGATGACCTTGATCGGGTCAACCGATTGCACGGTCGCCATCACGTTACCTGCGTAAACAGGGCGCACGAACGTATCGGCCGATTCCACCGCCACGATTTCGGAAATTTGCGCCACGTCCAGTTTGGCCGCCACGCGTGGCAACACGCTTTTCGCCATCGAGGTCGCCGGTGCAACGATGTGGCTGTATTGGCTCGCCACACTCAAAATTTGTGCCGCTACGGCTTCGGATGTTTGCTCGGCCAAAGCCGCGTCGTCAAAGCTCAATACCTTGCTCACGCCTGCGACACCTGCTGCCGCTTGCGCCACCGCGCCGACGCCGCTACCGATCACGGCCACATGAATGTCGCCACCGATTTTTTGCGCCGCAGTCACGGCATTTAAAGTTGCGCCTTTGAGCGCTTGATTGTCGTGTTCTGCAATTACTAAAACAGTCATTTTGTTCTCCTATTCATTCCGCTGATTACGTCAACGATCAACCCAGCACTTTGGCTTCGTTGCGCAGTTTTTCAACCAAGGTCGCTACATCCGGCACGATCACGCCCGCGCTGCGCACTGGCGGCTCGGACACTTTCAAGGTTTTCAAACGCGGCGCCACGTCCACGCCCAATGCGTCCGGCGTGGTGGTGTCCAACGGTTTTTTCTTCGCTTTCATGATATTGGGCAAGGTCGCGTAGCGCGGCTCGTTCAAGCGCAAATCCGCCGTTACAACGGCTGGCAAACTCATGCTGATGGTTTCCAAACCGCCGTCGACTTCGCGGGTCACGGTGGCTTTGCCATCGGCAACGACCACTTTCGAGGCAAAGGTCGCTTGCGGAATGTCCAACAAGCCCGCCAACATTTGGCCGGTTTGATTCGCGTCGTCGTCAATCGCTTGTTTGCCCATGATGACCAACGATGGATTTTCTTGCTTCACCACCGCCGCCAATAGTTTTGCCACCGCCAAAGGTTGCAATTGCTCGGTGGTTTCGATCAAAATCGCGCGATCCGCGCCCAGCGCCAAGGCACTGCGCAGAGTTTCTTGGCATTGCGCCACGCCCGCAGAAACCGCTACGATTTCAGTTGCCACACCTGCTTCTTTCAAGCGCACGGCTTCTTCCATCGCGATTTCATCAAACGGATTCATCGACATTTTCACATTCGCAA
>CAZCYS010000313.1:0-1744 GCA_964502825.1 uncultured Hydromonas sp.
GCTCGCCCATGCGTCCCTCGCCATAATGGCGATCGCGCGTCAACCCCGCGTAGTCGGCGACGATCGCGTCGCGTGAGCGGGTCAAGCGGTTAAATAATGTGGATTTGCCGACATTCGGACGGCCAACCAAGGCGATAACAGGTTTCATGTATTCCTAATACTGAGGTGATCTTGCCGATTAATACGGTGATTAATGCGGCAATAATTTCAATTTTGCTTCCAATGACTCGACCGTCACGAGATCCGCCGGCTGCGCCTTTTTCGCGGTCTCAATCGCCGCTGTCAGCACTTCCTGCGCTTTGGCCGTGTCGCCGCTCATCATGTAAATATCGGCTTTTTTCGCGGCAAATGCACTGGTGTATTGCGCCACCGGCGCCTCCAAGGTCTTCAACGCCGCATCCTTTTGGTTCAACTGCATCTGAATATCGGCCAAACGCAAACGCGCCGCGCCTTGATTCTCCGCCTGACCGTGCTCAATCACCCATTGCAAAGGCGCTTGCGCTTGATCGTATTTACCATCGGTGGCCAACACAGCCGCCATTTGCAAGCTGGCCAATGAAGCATAATTCGTCTTACCAAAGCTGCCTTGCAGCCCCGCCAATTTTGGCGCCAAATCCGCGTCTTTCTTTTGAATCGAGGCGTTAAACGACGCAAACGCGGCCTCAGCCTGCGCGACTTGGCGTTTTTGATACCAACCGTAGCCTTGCCAACCAAAGTACGCAATCGCCGCTGCAACAACCACGCCCGTAACCAGTGTCCCCCATTTTTCCCAAAATGCTTTGATCTGCGCTATCTGCTCTTGTTCTTCCAAATCGTATGCCATAAATCCTCTGCCCTTTAATTGCCTTTAATGGATGAATTACTTATTAAATATCTGATTATATTGAATTTATTCGTCAAACGTACCCGCAATCGCCTGCAGCAACCACTGCGCCGCATCCGCCGATGGTACCGTGACCTGCGTCGGATTGCTCGCGTCACCGCGCAAATGTTTGATCGTCAGCGTGCCGTTGTTCACCTCGTCTTCGCCGATAATCAAGGCGTAGCTGGCCTGCGCCGCATCCGCTTTTTTCATCTGAGATTTGAAACTCCCCAATCCGTCCGCGCCCGCGCAGTGCAACACCACATCCAAGCCGACTTGGCGCAAATGCCCAGCCACGCCAAAGGCCACTCGCTCCGCCGCCTCACCTTGATGCACCACATACACGTCACAGCCGACATCGGCCTCTTTCGACAATACGTCTTGCGTGAGCAGCAGCAAGCGCTCCAAACCCATGCCAAAACCCACCGCAGGTGTCGCTTTGCCACCCAAAATTTCAAACAAGCCATCGTAGCGACCGCCGCCGCAGACCGTGCCCTGAGAACCCAAATCCGTGCTGATCCACTCAAACACCGTGTGCGAGTAGTAGTCCAAACCACGCACCAGACGCGGATTCACCGTGAATGCCACACCCACGTCGGACAACAAACGCTGCACCTTGGCAAAATGCGCACGCGACGCTTCGCCCAAATGCTCGGTTAATTTGGGTGCATGATTCACCAACTCCTGCATCGCCGGATTTTTCGTATCCAAAATACGCAGCGGATTGCTGTGCAAGCGGCGTTGCGCTTCCTCATCCAGCAAGTTTTGGTTCGCCTCAAAATACGCAATCAACGCCTCGCGGTGCGCCGCGCGTTCACTCGCCACACCCAAGGTATTGATCTCCAAACGCACGTTCAAACCCAAATCATCCCACAAATCGCG
>CAZCYS010000314.1:0-1740 GCA_964502825.1 uncultured Hydromonas sp.
GGGCAACGCCGTCAAGCCATCGCGCACATTTTGCTGGAAAAAAGTTTTGCACCCGATACGCCGGTCATCATGGTGTTTGGCGCCAGTTGGTCGGAGGAAGCGATCGTCCGTTTGACTTTGAGCGAATTGGCGCATGACCAAACGCAGCCACACCACGCCGCACCGTGTATTATTTTAGTCGGTGCGGGTTTGCGCACCGTTTCATCATGAGTCATGCAACGCTTGAAATGCGTATTCGGCCATCGCTTGACGCATGAATTCACTCTGCCCCAAAGCTGCTGCGATCTGAATCCGCACCTGTGGATGCTGAGCGCACACGTCATCGACGATGCCATGCAAATCCTGCGCAATGTGTTTGCCCACCCCAAAAAACAGCGGCACGATATGAATATCACGCACCCCTTTCTTGGCCAGATCGTGCGTCGCTTGAGCAATCGACGGCGCCATCAACTCAAGGAAGGCCAATTGCACCAACGTGTTTTGCCCACTCTGCGCCAACAGCGTTTGTACGCGCACAGCAATATCATCAAACGGCGCGCGCCAAGTACTTTGGCTGGAGCCGTGGGCAAACAAAATAATGGCCTGAGAAAGTGGCGTAGAGAAATGATTGATATTCATGATGCTCGCACAAGGTAAAGATGGCTCATTGTACCCGCAAACATCAAATCACAGTTAGTGATAAAATCACGATTTCATTATACGAATTAAAGATATGTCATCCCATTACCTTACCCTCGATCAACTGATTGGCAACACGCCGCTGGTGCGTCTACAACGCATGCAGGCCGAGCTGCTCGCCGAACGCAACAACATCGTACTGGCCAAACTCGAAGGCAATAATCCGGCGGGATCGGTCAAGGACCGTGCGGCGCTGTCCATGATTATCGAAGCGGAACGACGCGGCGAAATTGCCCCCGGCGACACGCTGATCGAGGCAACCAGTGGCAATACCGGCATCGCGTTGGCCATGGTGGCGGCACTGCGCGGCTACAAAATGATTTTGATCATGCCGGACAATCTGAGCATCGAGCGACGCGGCTCGATGACGGTATACGGCGCACAATTGATTTTGACCGAAACCGCCCAAGGTCACGGCATGGAATACGCGCGCGATCTAGCGCTGCAAATGCAAGCACAGGGACTGGGCAAAGTGCTCAATCAGTTTGGCAATACGGACAATCCGCTGGCACACATTCGCGGCACAGGGCCGGAAATCTGGCGCGACACGCACGGGCAAATCACGCATTTTGTCAGCGCGATGGGCACGACCGGAACGATCACCGGCACGTCGACGTTTTTAAAAGCGCAAAACTCAGAGATTCAAATCATCGGCGTGCAGCCGTCCGAAGGCTCCAGCATTCCGGGGATTCGCAAATGGCCGACCGAGTATTTACCCACGATTTTTG
The DNA here is from genome assembly GCA_964502825.1 of uncultured Hydromonas sp. GTDB lineage: Bacteria > Pseudomonadota > Gammaproteobacteria > Burkholderiales > Burkholderiaceae > CTSOIL-112. The sequence continues at coordinate 1,407 of CAZCYS010000314.1, forward strand.
AACCGGCGCGGGTGGATCGCGAAATTGCGGTGACGCAGGCGGATGCGGAGGAAACGGCACGGCGCTTGGCGCGCGAAGAGGGAATTTTCGCCGGTATTTCCTCGGGTGGCGCGCTCTGGGCTGCATTGCAATTAGCACAAGAGGTGCGCGACGCGACCATTGTCTTTATTGTCTGTGATCGCGGCGACCGCTATCTGTCGCAAGGCGTTTTCAACCCGCCCAACTGAAAATAAAATACCCGCTCATCCAACGATTCAGCGGGTATTTTTGAACCATCTATTTACGCTTTGCGCTCGTACCAATCCTTGCTGCGATTGACCCAGCGCACCACCAG
>CAZCYS010000315.1:0-1730 GCA_964502825.1 uncultured Hydromonas sp.
CAAAGCATAAGGTTGATATTTATTCAAAGCATTCATTGTCAAACTCCCATAAAAAATTCGTTGTCGTTCATCATTTATCAAACATTAATCCGAGTAAAACACTCGGAATGGAAGTATTATAGAAGCGATTATTTAGGAAAACGATAGTGATTTTATTGATATAATTTTTCCTAATAGTTAATAATGGAAAGCCAAAATGGATACGCTTAAAAGCATGATGGTGTTTCGCGCGGTGGTTGAACAGGGCAGTTTTACCAAAGCAGCCGAGCATTTGGATATGTCGGTCGCCATGACCAGCAAACATTTACATCACCTCGAACAATACATACAGGCGAAATTGCTCAATCGCAATAATCGCCGCCAAAGCCTCACCGAAATCGGTCAGAGCTACTACGCCGAGTGCTGTCATGCGCTCGATACGCTCGCCACCGCCCGCACCGTTGCGCAGCAAGGCACGGTCAAACCGCAAGGTAAACTGCGTATCATCGCGCCGCTGTGGTTCGCAACGCCGCATTTTGCGCGGCTACTGGCAGAATTTCAGGTGCAGTACCCGCTGATTCAACTGTCCTTGGATTTGGAAAATCGCTTCACCGATCTGATCGCGCAGGGCTACGATTTGGCTTTGCGCGTGGTGGGTACGCCGTAGGAAAACCTCATCGTCAAACCTCTGACCGAAATTCCCTTTTACTACGTTGCCAGCCCTGCGTATCTGGCGCAGCACGGCACACCGCGCAGCGAGGCAGAATTGACGACGCATCAAGGCGTATTGCCCAACTACACCCAGCTGGGTGTGCCATTGCTTGCGAACCACGACAGCAACAATACCGTGATGCTCGCGGAAATGATCAAAGTGGGCATGGGCATTGGCGCGCTGCCAAAATGGCTGGTGGACGATGCCGTGGCGCGGGGTGAGTTGGTACCGCTGTTTCCCTTGGACAAACCCTCGCCGATACTGTATGCGGCCTATATGAACCGCGCCTTTCTCAGCGTGAAAATTCGCTGTTTTATCGACTTTTTGAGCGAACGTTTGAATCAGATTAACATGGGTTAGGACAATGATGGATGCACTCAAAGAAGCGTTGACACAACGATTCCGGCAGCCATTGGCTTGGGGCAGCGGCAATACTAAAAATGGTATTGTCCTGATCGCAGATGCGCCCGGGATGAATGAAGCCGAAACAGGCAAAGCATTTATCGGTGCCAGCGGTAAATTTTTGGACGAATTGCTGGTATCGGTGAATTTGGGTCGAGAGGATATTTACCTCACCAATGTGGTCAAGTTTCGTCCGTCCAATCGCGACCCGAATAAGGTTGAAATTGCGGCATTTTGGCCGTATTTACTGAGCGAACTTCAGATGCTCCAACCCAAAGTGGTGGTGACGCTCGGACGCATAGGTCTCAACTGCTTTTTACCCGAGTTCAAAATCAGCCAAGTACACGGACAGCCATTCAAAATGACGCTTGAAGGCATCAACTTTATGCTGCTGCCGTTATACCATCCCGCCGCCGCACTGCACAATGGGCATATGCGACCGATATTGAAAGAAGATTTTTTGGTGTTGGGTGCTATAATTGAAACGCTATTTGATGATTCATTTGCATTTGGAATGATGGTCTAACGCCCGAGTTACCAAAAAAGCCGCAGTGATTGCGGCTTTTTGCTTTTGGTATATTGAACCGTTTCGCTTTTAGACAGCGACCTGGGCGCGAATCGGTGCGTGGCTTTGGTA
>CAZCYS010000316.1:0-1729 GCA_964502825.1 uncultured Hydromonas sp.
GTGATGGCGTAGAAGTTTTTCGAGCCGAGTACGTATTGCGCCGGATTGTCGCCGTTTGGCAGGTCAATCAGCGAGAGTTTGACGTCGGCTGGAATGCTTTCCGGTGAGCTGATGCCATACGGTTTGAGTTCGCTGATGGTTTTGGACGGTTCGATCGGCAATTTGAGCGCGTCGGCGATTTTCGGTTTTTGGTCAAACTGTACGGCGTAAATCACGTCCAAACCTTTTTGCCAGCCGCCTTTATTTTTGAGGAAATTGGCCACACTGCCGATGGCGTCGGCATTGCTGTTGCGCAGATCGACTTTGCCGTCGCCGTCAAAATCGACGCCGTAGTCGCGCCATGAGTCGGGCATGAACTGCGGAATGCCAATCGCGCCGGCGTAGGAGCCGGTGACCGAGCGCAGCGGCATTTTGTTTTCGCGCGTGAGGATGATGTATTCTTCGAGGAATTCTTTGTATTCGGCTGAGCGGCGCGGATAGTCAAACGCGAGCGTGGTCAGTACGTCGAAAATATTGTTGTCGCCCATATAGCGACCGTAGATGGTTTCGGCGCCGATGATGCCGACGATGATATATTCGGGTACGCCGTATTCACGCGTGGCGCGGCTGAGGGTCGCGGCGTTGTTTTTCCAGAAATTCACACCGGCGCGAATGCGAATCGGCTCGATGTAGCGCGAGCGATACGTGGTCCAGTTTTTCTTGAAATTCGGGTCGGGTTTGTCGCGCTCGAGTTGGCGCAATACGGTGTCCATGCGTTCAGCTTGAGCGAAGGCTTTGAGCAAATCGGCTTTAGGGTAGTCGTATTTGGCATTGAGTTGCTCAACGAATTTCTGTACATCAGCGCGCTCGGCGTAGTTGTTGCCCAGTGTCGCAGAGGTGCTGGTCGTGTTGTTGGATGCGTCCGGTGCGGCATTGGCTGTGCCGATGGTGCCGCAGGCGGCGAGCATGAGGCCGATGGATACGGCCAATGTGGTGCGTGTGCGTGACATAATTCCTCCTGTTATTCGGTGTGTTCGGGGTGAAACTCCGCGTAGCCGGATTCGGCAAAGCGCAAATGATGGGGATACGGGTAAAAATCTTCAATGTGACCGGCGCGGATGCGCTCTTGGTGCTCTTTCCAATAACGCCAGTCGAGTAAATCCGCATGATACCGCATGAAGACGTCTTTGACCTCGGGGTCGGTCAATAAAAATTTCGCGAACTCTTCGGGAAATACGTCAAAGCGATCCACCGAGAACCAAATCTCGCCGGCGACATCATCCTCGTCGTAGCGCGGTTTCGGAATCGGACGGAAACGGCAATCGGTCAGATATTCAATTTCGTCGTAGTCGTAGAACACCACGCGGCCGCCGCGCGTCACGCCGAAGTTTTTAAACAGCAAATCGCCGGGGAAAATATTCGCGGCGATCAGGTCTTTGAGCGCATTGCCGTACTCGATAATCGCGTTGTCCTTCGCCGTTAAATCGCCCGCTTCGGTCGCGTCCTGCAAATACATATTCAGCGGCACCATGCGCCGTTCGATGTAAACGTGCTTGATGATGACCTCGTTGTCGGTCAGCTCGATTTCGCTCGGTGCCATGCGCAGAATTTCATCGATTAATGCTTGCGCCATGCGGCTGCGCGGGAAATTCACGTTGGAAAATTCCAGCGAGTCGGCCATGCGTCCGACGCGATCGTGCTTTTTCACCAGTTGGTATTTTTGCTGCACCATTTCCTTATCCACCTCTTT
>CAZCYS010000317.1:0-1717 GCA_964502825.1 uncultured Hydromonas sp.
AAAATCGGTTCGAATGCGGTGGTGATTAAACCTGTCCCCGCTGGCGCAACGGCCGTCGGTAATCCGGCGCATATCGTTGGTTCGAAACCTGAGAAAAAATTACCGGAGTTTGCCGCTTATGGCGTGAATGCCAATGACGAAGATCCCGTTGCGCAGACGCTCAAATCCGTTTTGGCGCGTTTGGAACAGTCTGAACAGACGCAAAAAGCCTTGGCAGAGCGCCTGCAAGCGGCGGGCATCGACTGTACCGATATTGCCGCGCAAGCAACCGCGGCGCAGACGCGTACTGACGAAAACAAGACCGATTTGTCCTAATTTCCACAGCAATGCCTGCATATTCTATCCAGATTTAGCGCGTATGCTTGACCCATGTTGAGACCACCGCAATGCGTTCAGCGATGAACGAATCCCGTCGGTTTCATTGTTTACTGCTGTGGGGAGGTCACTCCCCTTTCTGCCCCTCGCCCTCGTGGCGTGGGGTTTTTTTATGCGCGTAGCACTGCTCAAATTGGATGCGTGCTGCGTGCATGATACAATGCCACCATGAATTCAGACGTTTTTCAATCCGCACAGCAGCCTCCTTCTCAGCCCTACCATCCGCACCAACCTTATCCGTGGGCGCGGCGTGTGTACGCGGCGTTGTTGTATGTGCTGATTCCGCTGCTGCCAATTTATCTGTTGCTGCGCTCACGCAAACAGCCCGAGTACCGCCATCACTGGGCGGAGCGTTTTGCCTGCTATGGTGCGGCACGCGTTGCTCCGCAAGCGCGGCGGATTTGGCTACACGCTGTCTCCTTGGGCGAAACCCGTGCGACAAAGCCTTTGGTAGATGCTTTGTTCGAGCAGCACCATGATATGCACATCATCCTCACGTGCCACACACCCACCGGACGTGCGGCGGGGCAAGAGTTGTTTCAGCCGTATTTATCCGACGGTCGTATGACGCAGGTGTATGTGCCGTATGACCTCAATCCGCTGCTGAACCGTTTTTTTGCCACCTTTGCCCCGACCGATGTGTGGGTGATGGAGACCGAAGTTTGGCCGAATATGATTGCCCAATGCGTGCGACGAAACATCCCGATCAGCTTGATCAATGGCCGCCTGTCGGATAAAACCCTGCGGCAGACGCAAAAATGGCCCAAACTCATGGGCAATGCGTATGCGGGCTTCACGCGCGTGTGCGCCCAGACCGAAACCGATGCACAACGCTATCGGCAGATCGGCGTGGTAAGCGAGCAACTGCACGTCACAGGTAATCTCAAATTCGATATGACCATCCCGTCCGAGCAAGTGGCGAAAGGCGAGCGCATCAAAGCGCTACTGCCGGGAAAGCGTATCATTATGCTCGCCTCCAGTCGCGAAGGCGAAGAGGCGCTGTGGCTGGAAGCCATTCGCCGCTATGAACAAACGCATCCGCAACAGGCGGCGACGATCCAATGGTGGGTCGTGCCTCGCCACCCGCAGCGATTCAATGAAGTGGCGCAATTGCTACAAAACAGCGGTAAAAATGTGATGCGCAAAAGCGAATGGTCGGCGCAGCTTTCGGACGAATCGCTCAAACAGGCCGATATCGTGCTCGGCGACACCATGGGCGAAATGTTCACCTACTACGCCATCGCCGATGTGGTACTGATGGGCGGAACGTGGCTGCCCTACGGCGGACAAAATTTCCTCGAACCGATGGCGCTGGGCAAACCCGTGATCGTAGGCGAGAGCA
>CAZCYS010000318.1:0-1715 GCA_964502825.1 uncultured Hydromonas sp.
CCGACCATCACGGAAGTATTGGGAGTTGTTGTATTCATTGAGATTCCTTAATCCATGCACAAGGGCGCATACCATGCGCCTCCATGCACCTTTACGCTCATACAGATAAATCGTTACCGGTGATTTTGACCAATGCTTCGCGGTATTTAGCCGCGGTTGCGTCAATCACGTTTTGCGGCAAATTCGGTGCCGGCGGGGTTTTGTTCCAATCCAGCGTTTCGAGGTAGTCACGCACGTATTGTTTGTCATAGCTCGGCGGTGAGATGCCGACTTTGTATTCGTCCGCAGGCCAGTAGCGCGATGAGTCGGCGGTCAGCACTTCGTCCATGACGTGCAGCACGCCATTTTTGTCCAAACCAAATTCAAATTTAGTATCGGCAATGATGATGCCTTTGGTCGCAGCGTAATCTGCGGCGCGTTGGTACAGTGCAAAGCTTACGTCGCGGATTTGTTGTGCCAGTTCGCTGCCGATGCGTTGCTCAACTTCGGCAAAGCTGATGTTTTCATCGTGCTCGCCCACGTCGGCTTTCGCAGCGGGTGTGAACAGTGGTTGTGGTAATTTTTCGGCCAATTGCAAACCCGCTGGCAATTCGATACCACAGACTTTTCCAGTGGCTTGATAATCTTTCCAACCCGTACCGATGATGTAACCGCGCACGACCGCTTCGACCAAGATTGGCTTGAGACGCTTGACCACAACCGAACGACCGCGTACTTGCTCTACCTCATCGGGCGCGACCACGGTGGTCGGATCAATGCCGGTCAAATGATTCGGCACCACGTCGTGCAGCTGCGCGAACCAAAAATTGCTCATTTGATTGAGCACTTTGCCTTTATTCGGAATCGGTTCGTTCATCACCACGTCAAACGCGGACAAGCGATCGGTGGTAATCATCAGTAAATGATCGTCGTCAATGATGTAGGTGTCGCGAACTTTGCCTTTGGCCAGCAAAGGCAGGGATTTAATCGAGGTGGCATACAGTGCGTTGGCTGTCATGATGCTCTTTCAAAAGTGGGAATATGCAATGGAAAACGCCCAATGAGACACGACTCATTGGGCGAACCCATGATCGAAAATTTCGATCCATATTTTACCGTAAACTCAAGGTTTTAGCGATTAAAATCACCGTCCCTACGGCATTGACAAACATTTACAAATTACAGCACATCTACGGCGTTCAGCTCTTTGAATGCTTGCATCAAGCGTTCCACCATGGATTCGCTGCCTTTGCGCAACCAAACGCGTGGGTCGTAGTACTTTTTGTTCGGTTTGTCTTCACCTTCGGGATTGCCCAACTGACCTTGCAGGTAGTCTTGCTTGTCCTTGTAGTAGTTCAAAACGCCTTCCCAGTTCGCCCATTGCGTATCGGTGTCGATGTTCATTTTCACCACGCCGTAGCCAACCGCTTCTTTGATTTCCTCTGGGCTTGAGCCAGAACCGCCGTGGAATACGAAGTCCAATGATTTCGCTGGCAGACCGAATTTTTCAGACACGTATTTTTGCGAGTTGTCCAAGATTTTCGGGGTCAATTGCACGTTGCCTGGTTTGTACACGCCGTGTACGTTACCAAATGAGGCTGCGATGGTGAAACGCGGGCTGATTTTGCTCAGGCGCTCGTAGGCGTATGCCACGTCTTCTGGTTGGGTATACAAAGCCGATGAGTCCATGCCGGTGTTGTCCACGCCGTCTTCTTCACCGCCGGTGCAGCCCAATT
>CAZCYS010000319.1:0-1715 GCA_964502825.1 uncultured Hydromonas sp.
TTTTAAACCCATAGCCAAAACCACTGATCCCTGATAAGATAATCCCATTAAATTTATTTTGAATATAATTTAGTCTATTTATAATGCCTTATTGGAATTTAATTTAACGCGACAAAGGAGACCTATGAAACTCGAAACCCTCGCCATTCACGCCGGTTACAGCCCAGATCCAACCACCAAAGCGGTCGCCGTGCCGATTTACCAAACCACCTCGTATGCATTTGACAACACGCAGCATGGCGCGGATTTGTTCGACCTCAAGGTTCAGGGCAATATCTATACCCGCATCATGAATCCCACCACAGCGGTGCTGGAAGAACGCGTGGCGCAACTCGAAGGCGGCATCGGCGGACTCGCACTCGCCTCCGGCATGGCAGCGATCACCTACGCGATTCAAACCATCGCACAAGCAGGCGACAACATCGTATCGGTCTCCACACTCTACGGCGGTACCTACAATTTATTCGCGCATACCTTGCCCAAACAAGGCATCGAAGTGCGCTTTTTCGACTACCGCGACCCAGCGTCTTTGGAAAAGCTGATTGACGACAAAACCAAACTGGTGTTCGCCGAAACCATCGGCAATCCGCTGGGCAACGTCGTTGATCTCGAAGCCATCAGCGCCATCGCGCACCGCCACGGCGTACCCGTGGTGGTGGATAACACCGTCGCCACGCCCGCATTGATGCGCCCGTTTGAACACGGCGCCGACATCGTCGTACACTCCTTGACCAAATACATCGGCGGCCACGGCACCAGCATCGGCGGCGCGATCGTCGACAGCGGCAAATTCCCGTGGAGCGAACACGCCGAGCGTTTCCCGCTGCTGAACACGCCAGACCCAAGCTACCACGGTGTGAACTACGTCGAAGCCCTCGGCGCAGCAGCATTCATCGCCCGTGCGCGCGTCGTACCGCTGCGCAACACTGGCGCGGCCATCAGCCCGATGAACGCATTTTTGATTTTACAGGGCTTGGAAACCTTACCACTGCGCATAGAACGCCACTCGGACAACGCGTTGGCCGTGGCGCAATATTTAGAAAACCACCCGAAAGTCAAATGGGTCAACTACGCCGGATTAAGCACACATCCGCAAAACGGCTTGGTGCAAAAATACCTCGGCGGCAAAGCCTCGGGGATTCTATCCTTCGGGGTCGAAGGCGGCGCAGAAGCGGGCGCGCGATTCATTGACGCCTTGCAATTGGTCACGCGCCTGGTCAATATCGGCGACGCGAAAAGCCTCGCCTGCCATCCGGCCTCCACCACGCACCGCCAATTGAACGAAGAAGAGCTGGCCAAAGCGGGCGTTTCGGTCGATATGGTGCGCCTGTCGGTCGGGATTGAGCATGTGGACGACATCATCGCGGATTTGGCGCAGGCTTTGGATCAAGCGTAAATCCCCACACCAAGCAAAAGCGGCGCTACATTCAGCGCCGCTTTTTTTAGTTCATCCACTTAGCTGAGCGCAAACTCGGCCGCCGCCTGCGCATGAATCGCCGTGGTATCAAATAAGGGTACAGACGCATCACTTTGATCAACCAGCAATGAAATCTCGGTGCAACCCAAAATGATCGCCTGCGCAGCTTCCTGCTCCACCAGCCGCTGCATGATGCGGCGATAGGCGGCGCGCGACTCGAGCTGGATTTGCCCCAAGCATAACTCTTGGTAAATCACCCGATGCACCACCTCGCGCTCCATCTCATTGGGTACAACCA
>CAZCYS010000320.1:0-1705 GCA_964502825.1 uncultured Hydromonas sp.
TCGCGCCGAACAGCGCGCACGCCACGGCGAGCACTTGATAATCCGCGACCTTGAATGCCACATACGCAATCGCCGCCGTCACCATCAGCACCACCATGCCCGCCAAACCATTGTAACCGTCGATGATGTTCACCGCGTGCGCCACGCCGCCGACCGCAAACATCGTGAACAGCAACGAACCGACCGGAATCGCCAGCAGCATGTCCAAGCCCGGCACAGCGACAAAATCAATGCGCGCGTGCAGCAGCCACCACGCCAACGCCGCGGAGAAAAAACTCGCCAGCAGTCGATCGCGCGGCCCCACCTTTTTGGTCAAATCCTCCGCCAAGCCAGCGATGAACGCCGGAATCAGCGTCATCATGAACACCACCCACCACTGCCAGCGGATCGGCGCGACGTTGACCGAAATCAGCGCACCGATCATCAGGCCGAAAAAGACCGGAATTCCACCGACGCGCGGCGTGCTGTGAACGTGGAATTTTTGCGGCCCACCCAAATGATGATCGTGCGTCAGATGCGAATGGACGTGCTGATAGCGCAGTAACCAAATGGTCACGGCGAAACTGACGATCAAGGCACCAATGAGCGTTAATAACATCGAGCGATTTACGGAAAAAATAAACACGACCAACGCGAAAACGGTTGGTAAGGGAATCGGTATATTGTACCGTATAGGGTTTGTTGCTAACTAGAATATTTACGCGGAATCTGTTGGTTTAAGCTGTCTACACGACAATGTTTGAGGCTCTATGCACTCAATTTATACTACACTACCACGATATTTAATTCGTCAACATTATGATAAGTCTATGAAACGTCAATTCATTTTATTGTTTGCGCTTAAGATTCTTTTTTCCATATTGTTACTGCTCATATGGATTATTCAAGTAGATCGCAGGGATTTCGTTTGCTTTACTCAAGATGATTGCTTAACGATTTGGGATGGCGCGATTATTAAAGGAAAATACTTTGGGTTTCTTGAGCCGAAAAATGCCTTTATCATGAAGTTTGGTCATTGGTATGAAATAGGCGCGCCATCTGGCTGGCATATTTCTGAAGAAGGTAAAGTTAATTTTGAACCATGCGTTAGCAATAACAGCAAGTGTTTAACGGTTTCAGTAAGTGCTGATCCAATTCCTGAACTTTATGCTGCATTTGGAAAAGAAACCGTAGTGAGTCACCTACGGGTATTTGGATTTAACCCAATTGCTGCATTTTTATTGGATGGAATATCGAATGTGTATCAATGGCTGCTATTGATGGCAATCTCGATATTTTCGGTTTTCTCAATTAACGTTATAGCGCAGTTAAAATCTAAGTGCAAAGCTGTTATGGTTGAAACATTATTGGTTGCCGGCTCAGTCATAGGTTTAAGTGTATTGTCTGTGATGCTGGTTCTTTTATTAAGGACGGTTGGGTAATTCGTACAGATTTAATTACTGTTCATAATGTATTCTAAGTCATTATTTTTACGTCATATCGTGTATAGGTATCATTTCCTCTTGTTTTGTACCATCGCAGCATTGAGTGGCTGTGGTCTGGAATTGCTGCATCTGTCGCATGGCTTGCTACTCGGGACATTGCTGATCAGTGTATTGATCGGTTAGATTTTGGCGGATTTGCGCTGGGCGGACGTGCTGCGTCACGGGCGCAGCAGTGTGATGGTGTTATTCATTGCCATAGTGGTGACGGCGTTATTTGCCGC
>CAZCYS010000321.1:0-1705 GCA_964502825.1 uncultured Hydromonas sp.
AACTTAACCCAGCGATCATGCACCTCTTGCGGTGCCTCCACATGAATGTTCGCAATCTGACCCACCTCATGATGAATCGCCGCGCTATCGAGCATATGCAATGGCAAATTCACAAACAGATGCACGCGGTTCATGATCTGACGAAACACCTTGGCAAAATCAGCGCGTCGCTCCTCCTCCGTACCCGACACGCCCGGATCTGGAAAGCTCCAATGCGCCGTCACAGGCGCACCGAACCACACCGGACACGTTTCGCCCGCAGCGTTGTCACACACGGTAATCACGAAGTCCAAATGCGGCGCATCCGCACCGGAAAACTCATTCCAGCTTTTACTGCGCAAAGTTTCGGTGGGATAACCGATGCTTTGCAGTTGCTCGATCGCCAACGGATTCACGATGCCCGTGGGTTTACTGCCCGCGCTGTAAGCCTTGAACCGGCCATGCCCCATCACATTGATCAGCCCCTCGGCCATCACGCTGCGTGCGGAGTTACCCGTACACAGTACCAAAACGTTATACACCCGACTCATAGTTTTACCCTTCGTTCATTAGCCACAGTCAGCAGTTGGCAAATCACACGCCGCACCACCGCAACAGTTTTCCGTTAAAAAATCAATCAACTCACGCATCAAACCCGTATTCGCACGATAAATCACAAACCGCCCCGAATTCTCACTGCTGACCAAACCCGCGTAATTTAATTCTTTCAAATGAAAGGATAACGAGGACGGCGCAATGCCAGTCAATTCGCTGATTTTACCCGCAGGCAAACCATCCGCGCCCGCCTGAATCAGCAGGCGAAAAACGGTCAAGCGCGATTCCTGCGCCAGAGCAGAGAGATAAGTGGCTGCAATTTTTGTTTCCATATTTCAAATTTAATTGAAATATCAAAATAAAGCAAGAAATTTTTTATAACTGTATAACAGCAATATTGATCCATTCTGCTATTACTGCATTTTAAGCGCTGATACCGTATTTTTACGGACAAATTCATAGTTAATGTGCGCTAACATTGCTTGAGCAGTTATACTAACGGCTTATTTAATGAATCAATATAAAGGAGGAAAGTATGAAAAAGATTCATTCTGCATGGATAGGTCTGATGTTGTTCTCCGCGTCATTGAGCGCAACATCACAGGAAACCATCCGCAGCATTAACTATGAAGGCGTCAATGTTCGTGAAAAGGCAGGAACCTCGCACGAAGTGCTGTGGCGCGTATCCAAACATTTTCCCTTTCAAGTGCTGAACCAACAAAACGGCTGGACGCGCGTCAAAGATTTTGAAGGCGATACCGGCTGGGTTTCGTCCCGCTACTTAAGCGACACGCCCACGGTGATTGTGAAAAACACCTTTGCCAACCTGCGTGAAAAACCCAGCACGACGGCAAAAAAGGTGGGATCGGCCAAATACGGTGATATTTTTGTGCTCAAAGAAGTACAAAAAGAATGGGTTCAAGTGACGCTGGACGATGGCAAAACCGCGTGGATTTTCCGCGATTTGGTCTGGGGTTCCTTGGGCAAAAAATAGGCAGACATGGGGTAAAAAAACAAGCAATGGGCTAAAAAATAAGCAAGTCGCACAGACTTGCTCCATTAAAACCGCATTACCTGATAAAAATGGCTGAACAATCAGCCATTTTTATATTCCATACATAATCCATTCGGTTGAACTTTACTCAACCGTTACCGATTTGGCCAGATTGCG
>CAZCYS010000322.1:0-1704 GCA_964502825.1 uncultured Hydromonas sp.
TCCACCTCGGAAATCAAAATCTCCGTGATTATCGAAGACAAATTCATGGAATTGGCCGTGCGCGAACTGCACCGCGTATTTGATCTGGAAAACGAAGTCAGCACAGATTCGGTTTAATCCGCGCGATTGATCTTCGCAAACCAGCCATAAAAAACCCGACGCATGCGTCGGGTTTTTTACGATTTGCTGAGGAATTACAGCGTTTTTTGCACCATCGCGCGTGAAAACACCTGATGCACGACCAGCCACAACACCGCCAAAACCGCCGTACCGACAAAAACCCCGCGCGTCTGCCAATGATTGTTCAGCCACGCGCCGAGCATCGAGCCGACAAACAAACCCAGCGCCTGAATCGTGTTGTACACGCCCGAAGCCGCGCCTTTGGTCGCCGGATGCGTGAGTTTGGACAACAGCGACGGCTGCGTCGCCTCCAATACATTAAACCCAGTGAAAAACAGCAGCAACGCACCGGCAATCCAATACATACTCGCACCGGCCTGCGCCATCAAAACGACTTGCGACAGCGCGATCAGCGCAATCGCCCAGCGCATGATTTCAAACATCTTGCCATATTTTTCCGCACGAATAATCAGCGGAATCATCAGCGCCATGCTGATTAAAATCACCACCAGATACAGCCATGTGCTTTGCTGATGCGACACATTCAGCGCCAATAATTGATGCGGAATCACCACCCACATCGCCATCTGCACCGCGTGCAGCACAAACACACCCAGATTGAGCAGCCATTGACGCGAATCACTCAGCACTTGTCGCATCGCTTGGCCACTGGTGATCGGCGCAGCATTTTGTTTCGCCAACGGAATGCTCCAAATCAGGCCAATCGCGACCAGCGCCAACGCAGCGATCAGCAGAAAAATCCCGTTCATACCGATGCGGTCGAACAGCAACGGCCCGAGCACCAAAGAACCGGCAAACGTCAGCGCAATGCTCATGCCGATCATCGCCATCGCGCGCGTGCGCACCGAGTCGCGCGTGGTATCGGCGACCATCGCCACCACCACGCTGGAAATCGCACCGGCGCCTTGCAACGCCCGCGCCGCCGCCAAACCATAAACCGTCTGCGCCGTCGCTGCCCAAATGCTGCCCGCCGCAAAAATCAGCAAGCCGAGGGTAATCACCGGTTTTCGGCCAAACCGATCCGAGGCCAAACCGTAGGGAATGTACAAAAACGCCTGCGTCAGGCCATACGCGCCCATCGCCAAGCCAATCGCCATACCCATTTTTTCGGGTGTACTCACCGCGCCGCCGCCCAAAGGCAAGGTCAACGCATACGGCGCCAGCACCGGCAACACGACAAACAGCCCAAACATACGCAAGGCAAACACCAGCGCCAGCCGCACGCTGATCATGCGTTCCTGCGCGCTCAATTGATTCAAATCAGAAGAAGCCATACAAAGCGATCATTTAATATACAGACAAAGTGCAGACAGGCTGCAAACGCGCATCTTAACAGTTTTACCCACCCTCCCGCCATAATTGATACAAATGCTTACAAAGACCACCGCGCCAACATTTTCCCCGCTACTCCTGATTTTTCGCCCATCCCATGCATGACAGAAGGGTTGGAAAAAGGTTATAGTAGTGGATTGAATGCAACCGAGATGTGCGCACATAGCTTATGAACGAAATCAAAATCCGTGGGGCGCGAACCCACAATCTGAAAAACATTTCGCTGGATTT
>CAZCYS010000323.1:0-1696 GCA_964502825.1 uncultured Hydromonas sp.
CCACTCGCTTGATGAAAGAATTCGGCAAAGTCAAAATTGACGAAGTCACGATTGACCAATGTATCGGCGGCGCACGCGATATCCGCGCATTGGTCACCGACATTTCCTATTTGGATCCTCAAGAAGGCATTCGTTTCCGTGGCAAAACCATCTCCGAAACCTTTGAAATGCTGCCTAAAGCAGAAGGCTCAAACTACCCTACCGTTGAAGCATTCTGGTTCTTCCTATTGACTGGCGAAGTACCGAGCGAAGAGCAACTCGAAGCCACCATGCTGGAATTCAAAGCACGTCAGCATGTACCGCACTACGTGTTTGAAATCATCCGCGCGATGCCGATTGACACGCACCCAATGACCATGCTCTCCACCGGCATTTTGGCCATGCAGAAAGACTCGGTATTCCACGAATTTTACAGCTCCGGTCAATTCAACAAAAATACCGCGTGGGAATACGTGTACGAAGACGCATTTGACATCGTCGCGCGTATCCCTGTTTTGGCCGCGTACATTTACAACCTGAAATACCGCGACAACAAACAAATCGAAATCAACCGCAAACTCGACATGGGTGCCAACTTCGCGCACATGATCGGCCAGTCGAAAGAATACGAAGACGTTGCGCGTATGTACTTCATCCTGCATTCCGATCACGAATCAGGCAACGTATCCGCACACACCACCCACTTGGTGCACTCAGCCCTGTCCGACCCATACTACGCCTACTCTGCTGGCTTGAACGGCTTGGCAGGCCCACTACATGGCTTGGCTAACCAAGAAGTGTTGTACTGGACGCTGAAATTCCAACAAAAATACTGCTCGGATCAAGAGCCAACCCGCGAATTGCTCACCGCAGCATTGTGGGATACCTTGAATTCAGGTCAAGTGATCCCAGGCTACGGCCACGCGGTATTGCGTAAAACCGACCCGCGCTACACTTCACAACGTGAATTCTGCTTGAACACCCCGGGCTTGCGTGACGACCCACTGTTCAAACTCGTATCCATGATTTACGAAGTAGCGCCGGGCGTATTGACCGAACATGGCAAAACCAAAAACCCATGGCCAAACGTTGACTCACAATCCGGCGTGATTCAATGGTACTACGGCGTACGCGAATTTGACTTCTACACCGTCTTGTTCGGCGTGGGTCGCGCATTGGGCTGTATGGCCAATATCGTTTGGGATCGCGCTTTGGGCTACGCAATTGAGCGTCCAAAATCCGTCACCACCGACATGCTCGAAAAATGGGCGGAACAAGGCGGCCGCGAGGTCCCTAAAGCTTAAGCCAGCAGTCGTTAGAAAAGCAAAAAAGGATGCGAGTATCGCATCCTTTTTCCTTTCACTCATACTCTTTTCTCCACTGACTCAAAACAAAACGCCTGATGATTTCATCAGGCGTTTATCCATTCAGTAAACATAACTGCTCGCATATCGCAGGCAGTCAAGAGCTTATAAACTGAATTACTTCACACGGTTACGGTATTCGTTGGTACGGGTGTCGATTTCAATTTTGTCACCGGTGTCAACGAACAGCGGCACTTGAATTTCAAAGCCCGTGGCCAATTTAGCGGTCTTCAACACTTTACCGGATGAGGTGTCGCCTTTAACCGCTGGCTCGGTGTAGGTCACTTCGCGCACGATAATGGTGTCTGGTTCAACCGAAATAGGACGGTCTTGATAGAACACCACGTCGCAGC
>CAZCYS010000324.1:0-1689 GCA_964502825.1 uncultured Hydromonas sp.
AAGCCAAAGCGGGTCAAGATTTCTTCCCATTGACCGTGGACTACATTGAGAAAGTGTATTCAGCAGGTCGCATTCCTGGCGGTTTTTTCCGTCGTGAAGGCCGTCCATCTGAAAACGAAACCTTGGTCAGCCGTTTGATCGACCGTCCTTTGCGTCCGTTGTTCCCAGAAGGTTTTTACAATGAGATTCAAGTGGTGGTTCAAGTTCTGTCTTCCAATCCGGAAGTGAATCCGGACATTCCTGCTTTGCTCGCATCGTCTGCGGCAATGGCCATCTCTGGCGTACCGTTTGCCGGTCCGGTGGGTGCGGCGCGTGTGGGCTACATTGATGGTCAATACGTTTTGAACCCGACATTCAGCCAACTGGAAAAATCACGTATGGACTTGGTGGTTGCAGGTACGGAAGCCGCCGTATTGATGGTGGAATCGGAAGCACAACAATTGCCAGAAGAAATTATGCTTGGTGCGGTGGTATATGGCCACGAACAAATGCAAACCGCGATTGACGCGATTTACGACTTGGTGCGTGATGGTGGCAAGCCAGAATGGAACTGGACTGCGCCAGCGAAAAATGACGAGCTGATCGCAAAAATCGAACAAATCGCCGGTGCAGACGTACAAGCGGCTTATCAAATCCGTGAAAAACAACTGCGTACCAATGCTTTGCGCGAAGTATCTGCGAAAACCATCGCTGCTCTGAGCGAAGGCGGCGCAGAAGTAGACGAAGTGGAAGTCGGCAATATTTTGTTTGACCTCGAAGCCAAAGTCGTTCGCTCAGAAATTCTGAATGGCAAACCGCGTATCGACGGTCGTGACACGCGCACGGTGCGTCCAATCGAAATCGACTTGAGCGTATTGCCGCGCACACACGGCTCGGCGCTGTTCACTCGTGGCGAAACCCAAGGCTTGGTGGTTGCGACGCTGGGTACCAAAACCGATGAGCAAATCATCGACGCACTGCAAGGCGAAAGCCGTGACCGTTTCATGCTGCACTACAACATGCCTCCATTCGCCACCGGCGAAACCGGTCGCGTTGGCTCACCAAAACGCCGTGAAATCGGTCATGGTCGCTTGGCCAAGCGTGCATTGATCGCATGTTTGCCGAGCGCGGAAGAATTCCCGTACACCGTGCGTGTGGTCTCTGAAATCACCGAATCAAACGGCTCATCGTCTATGGCTTCGGTCTGCGGCGGCTGTTTGGCGCTGATGGATGCGGGCGTACCGATGAAAGCACACGTGGCCGGTATCGCCATGGGCTTGATCAAAGACGGTGGCAAATTCGCGGTTCTGACCGACATTTTGGGCGACGAAGATCACCTCGGCGACATGGACTTTAAAGTAGCGGGTACGGCAATTGGTATCACCGCTTTGCAAATGGACATCAAGATTCAAGGCATTACCAAAGAAATCATGCAAGTCGCTTTGGCACAAGCCAAAGAAGGCCGTATGCATATTCTCGGCAAAATGCAAGCCGCCATCAGCGGCGGTCGCGAAGAAATGTCTACCTTTGCGCCGCGTCTGTACACCATGAAAATCAATCAAGACAAAATCCGTGACGTGATCGGTAAAGGCGGCGCAACCATTCGCCAATTGACCGAAGAAACCGGCACGACGATCGATATTCAAGAAGACGGTACCATCACCATCGCCTCGAACGACGCGGAAAAAGCGGCTGAAGCGCAACGCCGAA
>CAZCYS010000325.1:0-1687 GCA_964502825.1 uncultured Hydromonas sp.
CAACAGATGTGTGGGATTTTTGAATGATTCGGTGGTTTTAGCGCGTGAATCGGGTTTAAGTTTGGATTACTGCTTTAAATCAGTGATTATTTGGGGGATAATCATAGCCTTATCACTAAAATCATATGGTTTGAACTGTTGATAAAGGTTTTTTTAAAAGATTTTATTTAAATAGCTGAGGAAGTGTTATGTCTAAAATTCATAAATTTTTACCCGTGGTGTCTGTTCTGGCGCTGGCTTTGAGTGCGTGTGGCGGTGGTCAATCGGCTGATGGTGCCGGCAGTGCGTGCGGTAAATTGGCGGCAGACGAGATTTGCGTCAAAATCGGTAGCGGCGAGCCGAAATCCGGCGGGATTGCGCATATTGGTAAAGACAATGAAAACGGCGCTCAGTTGGCTATCAACGAAATCAACGCCAAAGGTGATCTGGTCATCGGCGGTAAAAAAGTAAAATTGGCCTTGATCGGCGAAGACGATGGCGCTGATCCGAAACAAGGCACTACCGTGGCGCAAAAGTTAGTGGATGCGAAAGTTGCGGCGGTAGTGGGTCATGCGACCTCCGGCGTGAGCATTCCGGCGAACGCGGTGTACAGCGCGGCGGGCTTGGTGCAGGTATCGCCTTCATCCACCGACCCGACCTACACCTTGAAATCCAACAAAACCCCGAAAGGCTCGGTCAGCTCCTACCGTGTGGTCGCCACCGATGCGCAGCAAGGTCCGGCGATGGCCAAATACATGCTGAACAAAGGCGTGAAAACCATTGCGATCATTGACGACTCAACCCAATACGGCAAAGGCTTGGCCGATCAGGTGGAACAAAGCATGAAAGCCGCCGGCACCACGGTGGTAGCGCGCGAAGCGACCACGGATAAAACTTCGGACTTCAAAGCCTTGTTGACCAAAATCAAAGGCATGAACCCGGATTATATTTTCTGGGGCGGTATGGACGATACCGGCGCGACTTTGGTGAAACAATTGAAAGAATTGGGCTTGACCAGTCAATTCGCCGGAGCCGATGGTATTTGTACCAGCAAATTCATGGAGCTGTCAGGCGCGGCGGGTAAAGGCGCGATTTGTTCGCAAGCCGGTATGCCGTTGGAAAAAATGGCGAAAGGTGCGGAATTCAGCGCCAACTACGAAAAAGCCTTCCCGGGTCAAAAAGTTCAGGTCTACGCACCGTTCGCCTACGACGCGGTGTATGCGATTGTAGCGGCGATCAAGCAAGCCAACTCGGTTGAGCCGGAAGCCATCGCTGCGGCCATGCCAAAAGTGGCGATCGAAGGTCTGATCGGCCCGATCGCATTTGACGAAAAAGGTGACATCAAAAACGGCGCAATCTCGATTTTTGAAGTCAAAGATAAACTCGAAGTGATTGACATCATCAAATAATCGAATGATTCGGCTTCGCAGTCGGATTCATATTCGGATGAACGGATGATGCAACACGCTTATCGCGCCTTCGGGCGCGATAATTACTTTGAATTTGAACAACAAGGCATAGAAAAGAGAATAATTATGATGGTTAAACAAACACTACCGTTGATGTTGGGACTGCTGCTGGTCGGCTGCAGCGGCGCGAATAAAGCAAGCGAGGGCGGTGGCAAATCCGCCTGCGGTATGTTGGCCGCAGATGAAATCTGCGTCAAAATTGGCAGCGGCGAGCCGAAAACCGGCGGCATCGCGCATAT
>CAZCYS010000326.1:0-1678 GCA_964502825.1 uncultured Hydromonas sp.
GTCGTTGTCCAGGATGGTGCCGGTGCCGGTCACGCTATCCACCGTGACGCTCACGGTTTCTGGGTTCTCAACCACACTGTCGTCGATGGTGTTGACCGTCACGGTGAAGTCTTTGACCCCAGCCGGTACGGTGATGGTGCCTGTGACTGGGTCGTAGGTCACGCCGTTGCTGAAGCTCGGCGGCGTGTTGTAGTCGCTGCCGGCCGTGGCGTCGCCGCCCAAGCTGAATGGGTAGGTCGCATCGCTCTTCGGTGCTTCGCTCAGGGTTACGGTGTAGACCAGCGGGTTGCCTTCAACCACGCTGTCGTCGCTGATGCCTGGCGCGCCCGGTTCAACGCTGACCACGCTCGGTTGGTCGTTGTCCAGGATGGTGCCGGTCGCGGTGTGCGCCGTCGAGCTGACGCTGTAGTCACTGCCAGCTTCGACTTTGATGATCACGGTTTCATCGCCTTCGTAGACCTCATCCGGTGTCGGATTAATCGTTACGGTGGCGCTGGTTTGACCAGCCGGAATGGTCACGCTGGTGACCGCGCCGGTATAGTCGGTGCCCGAAGTGGCCGTGCCGCTGGTAGTCAAATTAACCACAATATCCACCGTCGTTGGCTTATCCATAGACACTGTATAAATCAAATTAGCAGAGTCATCCTCTTCCACCGATGTAGGAGACACACTGATACTCACTACCGGAGGAATCAGATCAACGCTGTAGCCTTCGGTATCGGTCGCACTGCCCACATTGCCGGCAGCATCTATGCTGACGACTTTGGCGTCAATCACGTGGTCGCTATCAGCCACCAGGTCGGCGCCCGGTACGTTGATGCTGAAGCTCTTGTCTGCTGCTACCACACCAGTGAACTCTTTGCCGTTCACGGTCAAGGTCACGGTGTCGCCCGGTTTGGCGTCACCACCCACGGTACCCGTCACCGGAATATCTTGACCGGCTTCAACCGCATTGATGGTGTCATCCGCGGTGATGTCTTTGTCCAAGGTGATGGTCGGCTTCGGTGGGGTACGGTCAACATTCGTTGTATCCATTCCTTTAGGAGATGTATTGCCCGAAGGGTCAGTTACAGTGGCTGTAACCGTTAGAACACCGCTATTCGGAATATCCTCCGCTGGAATATCTACATCAACATTTCCTTTTTTAATATCATCTGCTGTTAATACTTTAGTTACATCGGGTAGGCCATCCCCATCAGTATCAACTTTTAGAACATCGCCAGCATTGGCATCTTTTGGTAACGTGATCGTCGCTGTCACACCTGCGGCAATCTCATCTGCGTTTAATAACTCATCACCACCATCATTGATTACTACCGTTGGCGCTCTGATGGCGGCGTGACGTCTTTTGGAATGTCGCTGTCTTCAGGGCCTGTGTTGCCTGAGGTATCGGTGGCATCGGCCACGACTGGTACGCCGTCTTTGACTTTGTCTTCCGGAATGGTCGATACACCAGTTGTTGGATTGGTGCTGACATTCGGGTCGTTGGAGGTCCATGTGCCGTCAGTGCCTTTGGTAATCACGGCTGTGTGCGGTGTACCAGATTCATCAACATAGTCGATGGTGACGGTTTTAACATCGGGTACTGTTGGCGGTGCAATGGTAACGCTGCCATCATCTTGTGCAACCACATCCGGAGCAGGCGGTGGCGTAACGTCTTTTGGAATATCGCTGTCTT
>CAZCYS010000327.1:0-1674 GCA_964502825.1 uncultured Hydromonas sp.
ATTATTCCGCTGCTAAGTCAATTTTCAACGCGCTTTCCAGTCGTTCAAGCACCGTATCGCGTCCCAAAATCTGAATCACGCTGTCCAATGACGGACTTTGAATTTGTCCGAGCACAATCGCGCGCAATGGGCGGCCAAAGTTCGGCATTTTCAATTCGTGTTGGGCCAAGGTGGCTTGAATCAAGTCATGAATCGCTGCCTTTTCCCACGCGACGGTTTTTAGCTGCTCGGTGAAATCGGCAATCGCAGGGCGATTCGCTGCGTTCAAATGACTGGTAATCAAAATGTGATTCGACGTGTACGGTAAATAAAAGGTTTCAATCGCATCGACCAAATCATTGAGTGTTTCCGCGCGTGATTTAAACAGTTCAACCCACGCCGCCAACGATGTATCGTCAATCGGCAAACTGCGCGCGTAGTCGTGCAAACGTCGTTCCAAACGCGGCTTGAGCAGTGCGCACAGTTCATTGAGCGGTTTTTGATTGATGTAATGGTTGTTCAGCCAATTGAGTTTTTTCGGGTCCCATTGCGCCGGAGAGTTGGACAGATTGGTCAGGTCAAACCATTCGATGAACTGCGCGCGGCTGAAAATTTCATCATCGCCATGACCCCAGCCCAGACGCGCCAAATAATTGCACAAGGTTTCAGGCAAATAGCCCAAACGCTCGTAGTCCATCACGGCGGTGGCATTGCTGCGTTTGGACAGCTTTTTGCCGTCCGGCCCGAGAATCATCGGGATGTGGCCGTACTGCGGCAATGGAGCGCCGAGCGCGGACAGTACATTGATTTGTTTGGGGGTATTGCCCACATGGTCGTCGCCGCGAATCACGTGCGTGATGCCCATGTCCCAATCGTCCACCACGACGCAGAAATTATAGGTCGGCGTGCCATCGGCGCGGGCGATAATCCAGTCGTCCAGCTCAACATTGTTGATAGCGATTTCGCCTTTGACCACGTCATTCCAGACCACTGCGCCATCCAAAGGGTTTTTGAAGCGTACCACCGGTTGAATACCTTCGGGAATTGTGGGTAAGGTTTTGCCTGCTTCGGGTCGCCACAGGCCGTTGTACTTGGTGCGTTCACCGTTGGCTTCCTGCTGCGCGCGCATCTGCTCCAGCTCCTCTTTCGAGCAGTAGCAGTGGTAGGCCGTGCCGTTGGCCAGCATCTGCGCGATCACTTCACGATAGCGATCCATGCGCTGCATTTGATAGTACGGGCCGTCGTCGTGGTGCAAATCCAGCCATGCCATCGCATTCAAAATTTCCGCCACGTTTTCCGGTGTGGAGCGCTCTACGTCCGTATCCTCGATGCGCAGGACAAAAGTGCCGCCGAAATGGCGCGCCAATGCCCAGCTGTACAGTGCGGTACGCGCACCGCCGATGTGCAATGCACCGGTTGGGCTGGGGGCAAATCGGGTGCGAACGGCGCTGGTTGCGGCTTGATTGGCTGAGGTATTCATAAAATCGACTTTCGGTAATGAGTTCAGGCGCGCATTATAAACGACGCGGCTTTTTTGAGCCAGTTTTGGCGTCATTTTGCCGATTCGGCGCGGGAAATTGTTTGTGTAGAGGAGTATTTTTTATGGCGTTTATGCGGTGATTAGTCATATTTCTATTTACTCTTTGCGATAAAATAACACAATTTACTGAACGATTGTGCGCAAATAGGCACGAG
>CAZCYS010000328.1:0-1666 GCA_964502825.1 uncultured Hydromonas sp.
ATATGGGTGGCATGGGCGGTATGGGTGGTATGGGCGGCATGATGTAATTGCCCAAGCGCTTAACTTAGCAACACAAAATCCCCAGCCAATGGTTGGGGATTTTTCATGCGCCAATCTGACGACAACCCTTATTAAGGAAGCACGGAATAACCCCTACCGTCTGCGCTGGCGATTGGCGTGATGAGTAACGAGGCGTGGCGCGCAGTCTATGGTTATTCCCTATACAAGTGTCACTACAAAGTTAATCACACGCGGGTTATGTCAATTCGACCAGCCCTTCGGGTTCCGGCAAAAAACACCCAGAACTTTGTTGCAGAATAGGGGGTTGTCGCAGCATCGTATGATTAATAACTACGACCCCTATCCTGCGTCGCGTTCTGAATGTTTTTTGCTCAGAACGCAGACTGGTTTGGGTTATTCCGCACTTCCTTAACATTCGAAAAATCTCCATGTTTACCTCATAAAATGAACATAACTGTTTGAAACACAAGATAAAACCGTCCATTTTCAGCACGATCAATAGAATTAAACTACAATGTCAACCCAGCACACCCCGTGTGTGTTGTTGCTTATAACGCTGAATCGTCAATGACACTTGTCATGATGGTAAAAACCAGCAGAATCCACTTTGATTAAGGTTAAGGAGATTTACATGAAAAAAGTATTACTGACTTCCGTTTTGGTCGGCGCGCTGGCTCTGCAAGGTTGTGCAACAGGTAACATGAACCCTCCTGGTTCCGCTGCTTCCGCAGGCATTGGCGCGCTCGCCGGTGCAGCTGCGGGTGCCATCATCGGCTCGACCACAGGCAGTGATAAAGTGGGTCGTGATGCAGCCATCGGCGCAGCAGTTG
The DNA here is from genome assembly GCA_964502825.1 of uncultured Hydromonas sp. Taxonomy (GTDB): domain Bacteria; phylum Pseudomonadota; class Gammaproteobacteria; order Burkholderiales; family Burkholderiaceae; genus CTSOIL-112. The sequence continues at coordinate 852 of CAZCYS010000328.1, forward strand.
GCGCACTGGGCGGCTATGTTTGGAACAATCAAATGGAAAAACAACGCGCGGCGATGGAAACCGCCACTGCCGGCACAGGCATTGACGTGAGCCGTACAGCGGACAATCAATTGAAACTGGAGATTCCGGCGGATGCGGGCTTTGCCGTGAATCAAGCGAATATTCAGCCACGTTTGCAAACGGTATTGAATACCTTTGCCACTACCTTGAATGCCAATAAAACCACTGTGGTGCGCATCGTGGGCCACACCGACAACACCGGCTCTGACGCGATTAATTACCCATTGTCACAACGTCGTGCCGACAGTACCAAAAACTACTTGGTTGCCAAAGGCGTGAACGCAACCCGCATTACGACCGAAGGTAAAGGCTCTATGCAGCCAGTGGCAAGCAATGCGACCGAAGCCGGTCGTGCAGAAAACCGCCGCGTGGAAGTGTTTGTCGGTCAGCCTGCCGCACAGTAATTCAAATGTTGATTGATTTTCAACCCCGCCTCTGGCGGGGTTGTTTTTTATCGAACGAGCATTCTTTTTTAATAAAATCTGAAAAAATAAAGAATAATTCTGCAAAAACACTATAAAAATATATTTTTTAATGAAATTTACATAAAAATAACAAACACATTTCATCCATAAATGATAAATTAGCGCCCTGCTTCGATTCATTTAATCCGATATTGCCCATTATTGAATGCAATGCACCAAAATCGATCCCTCAAAAGAAGCACTCCGCTATTAAAATGAAATCATAATTGCCGTTCCATCCACAAAGGAGAAATACATGCAGACACTGCACAATATTATTAACGCCATCAA
>CAZCYS010000329.1:0-1665 GCA_964502825.1 uncultured Hydromonas sp.
TATTGGGCGCAGCCGGTAAAAAAGGCATTCGTCCGGGTGCCGTCGTGCGCGTGGTCGAGTCCAATGACGGCGACACCTACAAAATTTCGCAAGCGCCTGCGGTACAAGCCTCGTTTGTCGCAATGGATCCGAATGACGGCGCAATTCGTGCTTTGGTCGGTGGCTTTGACTTTGGCTTGAGCAAATTCAACCATATTACCCAAGGCTATCGCCAGCCGGGTTCCACCATCAAACCGTTCATTTACTCGGCCGCCATGCAGAAAAACGGCATGAACCCGAATTCCATCGTCAACGACGCGGAAATTCAGGTCGGTTCGTGGAAACCGAAAAACGCCGATGGTCGTTATTTAGGCCCGATTCCCCTCTCCACCGCCTTGGCCTCCTCGCGCAATATGGTCTCAATTCGCCTGCTGCAAAGCATCGGCAATGACTATTTCCGCAGCTACGCCGAACGTTTTGGCTTTGAAGGCAGCCGCATTGACAAATACCTCACCGTTGCACTCGGCGCGATTGAAGTCACACCGTATCAACTCGTCGGTGCATACGGCGCATTTGCCAACGGCGGTTATCGCGTTGACCCCTATTTGATTACCAAAGTGGTGGACCGCGATGGCAAAACCATTTTAGAAGCCCAACCACGCAAATCTGGCGATGAGAAAAACCGCATCATCACCAAAGAGAATGCGGCCATGGTTGACTCACTGCTCAAAGGTGTGGTTCGTAGCGGTACGGCGCGCGCCGCACAGGCTCTGGGTCGCTCGGACATCGCGGGTAAAACCGGTACGACCAACGACTCGGTGGACGCATGGTTCGCAGGCTACCAGCCGAATCTCGTAGGCGTCGCCTGGATGGGCTTTGACACCGGCAATAAATCCTTGGGCGCAGGCGAATTCGGTGGCGGTTTGGCATTGCCGATCTGGATGGATTACATGCGCGTCGCTCTGCAAGGCAAAAAGATCGAAAACCGTGAATCCTCTTGGGGCGCAGGCACGGGCAATATTTTGGGCGGCAACGCACCGGTTCAACGCAATCCGACCGATCCAAGCCTGACCATTGACGGTCAGCCGGCCCCTCCGATCGAAGAACTCAAAGTTGATCCGAGCGCCGTACCGTTACCGGGTTCTGAAGCACGTCAATCCTCCGAGAAAACCAACGAAGCCGACGTCAAAGCGGCTTCGGAGAAAAAACTCAAGGATTTGATTGATCAGGCCACCGAACAACCGGCCAAACCGTCGGTACCACGCGAATCCGGCAACTAAAGATTGGCAAACGGTTTCATAAATATATTTACCTAAAAGAGCAGGTAAAACACGGGGAAAGCGGGTCAATAGACCCGCTTTTTTCATGCAATTCGTTTACAATTGACCTATTGAATCTCATCATTTAAAAAATCAAAAATAGCCAATTTTATGCCATTACGTACCGATTATCAGCCCTACCCATTCGCCATCACACAAACCCATTTGTCGTTTCGCTTAAACGCGCAAACCACCACCGTCACCCATCGCATTTCCTTTGAACGCAAGGATGCCGACTCAAACAGCGATCTGGTTTTGGACGGTGAACATATCCAGTTACAATCCGTTGCCCTGAACGAAACGCCGCTCACACCGGCACAATACAGCCTCACCGACAAAACCCTGACGCTGCACCATACGCCCGCAC
>CAZCYS010000330.1:0-1664 GCA_964502825.1 uncultured Hydromonas sp.
GCGATTTTGACACCACGATTATTTTGATTACCCATGATTTGGGCGTGGTTGCGGGGATTTGTGATCAGGTTTTGGTCATGTACGCCGGTCGCACGATGGAGTACGGTAGCGTGGATGATATTTTCTACCGCCCGACGCACCCGTACAGTGTTGGCCTGCTCGGTGCAGTACCGCGCGTGGACGTGGAGTTGGAAGAGCTGCGCACCATCGCTGGTAATCCGCCGAATCTGCAAAATTTGCCGAAAGGTTGCTCGTTCCAAGAGCGTTGCGCCTTTGCCATTGACCCATGCAAAGTCAGTCCGCCGCCGTTGACGCATTTTGGTGCGCATCGTCAGCGTGCGTGTTATCAACCGATTGAAGTGGTGACCCAGACTGAAGGAGCAGGCCAATGAGCAACAACCATCAACCCTTGCTCCGTGTGAGCGATTTGCATGTGCAGTTCAAGGTTAAACCCGAGGGCGGCTGGATTTGGCAAAAACCGGATATTTTGAGCGCGGTCAACGGCGTATCGTTTGAGCTGAATGCGGGCGAAACGCTCGGTGTGGTCGGCGAATCCGGCTGCGGCAAATCGACGTTGGCGCGCGCCATTATTGGCTTGGTCAAAGCGCACTCGGGCAATATTGTCTGGCAGGGCGAAGAGCTAACAGGTCTATCGCTCAAGCAAATGCGTTTAAAACGCAAAGACATTCAAATGATTTTCCAAGACCCGCTGGCCTCGCTCAATCCGCGTATGACCATCGGTGACATCATTGCCGAGCCGTTGGAAACGTTTTATCCTGAGTTGAGCAAAGATCAGGTGGTGAACGAAGTGCGCGCGATGATGAAAAAAGTCGGCTTGCTGCCGAATATGATCAATCGCTATCCGCATGAATTCTCAGGTGGTCAGTGTCAGCGTATTGGTATTGCACGCGCGCTGATTTTGAAACCGAAAATGATTATCTGTGACGAGCCGGTGTCCGCGCTGGACGTATCGATTCAGGCGCAGGTGATTAATTTGCTCAAAGCCATTCAAAAAGAAATGGGGCTGGCGCTGATTTTCATTGCGCATGATTTATCGGTGGTCAAACACATCTCCGATCGCGTGTTGGTGATGTATCTGGGGAATGCGGTGGAATTGGGCGTGGAGCCTGCCGTTTATAGCAACCCGTCGCACCCGTACACGCAGGCGCTGATGTCTGCCGTGCCGATTCCTGATCCCGAGGCGGAGCGCGTCAAGCAGATCCAATTGCTGCAAGGTGATTTGCCGTCGCCGATACATCCGCCATCCGGCTGTGTGTTCCGCACGCGCTGCCCGATTGCCGATGACGGCTGCGCGCAGACCAAGCCAACTTTGCAAGGGCATGTTGATCATCGAATTGCGTGCTTGCGCCGTCAGGTGGAAGTGAGTGCGTGATCGGGTGATCGTTGAGCGATGTCAATGAAAGCAAAGGGAGCAAATGATTGCTCCCTTTGTTTTTTGATCGACTCACTGTCGACTCATGGTCGTGAATGAGCGATGACGGGGTAGTTCATCCGAATAATTGGTCCGACATGAAAAATAGTCCACTATTTTCTACGGGTTTTCTCCGCCGACGGTCTCTCTTCTGCATGGCAAGATGGTAAGGCAAATGGATGGATGCAGTAGGGGCAGGTTTCAAACCTGCCCCTACCCAATGATGGTGATA
>CAZCYS010000331.1:0-1662 GCA_964502825.1 uncultured Hydromonas sp.
TCAAGCGGCTCAAGGAGCTTGAAGACGAGAACCGACGACTCAAACAAATGTACGCCGAGTTGTGTTTGGACAACCGCATTCTGAAAGACATTGTCGAAAAAAAGCTTTAACGACAGGTGTACGGCGCGAACTGGTGGCGTATGCTCGGCAAGAGCATGACAGCAGTTTGCGCCGCGCCTGTCGTTTGATCGGCATCAGCGATTCAAGCTATCGCTACCAACCCATTGTAGGCAAAGACGATGCGGTGATTGCAGAAATACAAGCCGCAGTCGAACGCTATCCAGCCTATGGCTTTGGCAAACTACTGCACATCCTGCGGCGGCAAGGCCATGCTTGGAATCACAAACGCGTGCATCGAGTGTATTGTCAATTGAACCTGAATATGCGCCGTCGCGGTAAGAGGCGCCTTCCCAGCCGGAATCCACAAACACTTTCTGTTCCCAGTGTCATCAATCAAAGTTGGTCAATGGATTTCATGAGTGATTCGCTTGTCTGTGGTCGGCGGTTTCGCACCTTCAATGTGGTTGATGACTTTAACCGCGAAGCCTTGGCAATTGAAATTGATCTGAGCCTGCCTGCACCGAGAATCATCCGCGTGCTGGAGCGCATCATTGCATGGCGTGGCTATCCGCAACAGATTCGTATGGATAACGGGCCAGAGTTTATTTCCACTGCATTAGCCGATTGGGCAGAGACGCACGGCATTCATTTGGAATTTATTCAACCGGGAAAGCCCACGCAGAATTCGTTTGTTGAACGGTTCAATCGTACCTATCGCGATGAGATGCTGAACATGTATGTGTTCAAAAGTCTGAATCAGGTACGTGAGCTGACCGATGATTGGATTCGTGAATACAACGAAGAACGCCCTCATGAATCACTGGGGAATTTGACTCCTTGGGAGTATTTGGATACAGTTAACAACACCGCAAACTCTAATTTACAGTGTAACTGAAATAGGGAAGGTTACAGATGCTTATATAAAGAAGCAACAGCTACAGTTTAAGAAAGATGCTGATGTTTATATTAAGTCAAATAAAGTAAGTGATGAGGATGTTAACAAAGCTGCAAAGAGAATATAGCTAGAATCGGACATTTCTATTTAGCCGCTACACACCAATTTCGTATAAGTTGTGTTATGCACAATTGAAGAATCTACCTATCGGTGCAATTTTCAGTAATTATTTTTGTTTACAATTGCAGGGAGATTTAAGAATTTTTCAAGAAGAAGAGGGGAACTCATCCCTCACTTGTTAAGGTAAACCAGAATTGTTTCTAAGTCAAGAACAAATTTGTTCTTATAATCGGATCAATCCTAAAAATAACAATAAGATCAAGGCTGGTATGGCTTCTGTCTGGTAGTGTGTATTCTAAGCCAACTATAACAGTTCGTCTACAAAATGTAACAATCTCAGATTATCGTGAATAATATGGTCAAAACCGTGATTTTCATAACAAACTTGAGTTGTGGTTTTTTAAATATTAAAATATCCTGAGTCTTTCATTTTGAGTAGTAAATATTAATTCTAAAATTTAACATAATATATAATCGTGGGTTATGTGCAACAAGCCTTGAGTTTTATGCGAAAAATATTTGACAATAGAAGTTATGCTGTTTTGAATTGATCTAAACTCTGATTTGACCAACAGGTACGGAGATCA
>CAZCYS010000332.1:0-1654 GCA_964502825.1 uncultured Hydromonas sp.
GACAGATGGCGCAACAAGGCATTGGCCAAACCCAAATTGCCCTCCGAGTTTTCAAAGTCAATCGGATTGACTTTGTGCGGCATGGTCGATGAGCCGATTTCGCCCGCTTTGGTTTTTTGCTTGAAAAAGCCCAGTGAAATATAGCCCCAGATATCGCGATTCGCGTCGATCAAAATGGTGTTAAACCGCGCCAATGCGTCGAAATATTGCGCCATATAATCATGCGGCTCAATCTGAATGGTGTACGGATTGTAGGTCAAACCCAAATCGTTTTCGATCACAGCGGTGGAAAAAGCCACCCAGTCGTGATTCGGATAGGCGGAAAAATGCGCGTTGTAGTTACCAACTGCGCCATTCATTTTCGCCAATAATGCAACCTCGGCGAATGAGTCACGCGTGCGTTGCAGGCGATAGGCGATGTTCGCCATTTCCTTACCCACCGTGGTGGGCGACGCCGGTTGACCATGCGTGCGCGAGAGCATCGGCTGCTCGGCCAATTCGTGCGCAAGCTGTTTGAATCGCGCAATCAGCGCATCCATTTGCGGCAAAAGCACTTCCGCACGGGCTTTTTTCAGCATCAAGCCGTGCGAGGTATTATTGATATCCTCCGAGGTGCAGGCAAAATGCACGAACTCGGCGGCGGCTTTCAACTCATTGCCAAACGCGGTCATTTTGTCTTTGAGGTAATATTCCACCGCTTTCACGTCGTGATTGGTGGTTTTTTCAATGTCCTTGATCGCCTGTGCATCGACTTCACCGAAATTGGTCACAATACTGTTCAAATATGCCACCGCCGCATCAGAGAATGCAGGCAATTCGGCAAAACCTGCGCGTGACAAGGCAATGATCCAAGCGACCTCGACCTGAACACGATGGTGCAGCAAGCCAGCCTCGGACATAATCGGGCGCAGCGCGTTGACCTTGGCAGCGTAGCGACCGTCAATCGGGGAAATGGCATATAAAGCGGACATGATGTGATTCCTCTTAATTTAAAAATGAATGCCGGCATTTTAACCTTTTTAAGCGATAAAACCCAGAACTTGTGCGCACAACGCCCTAAAAATGAATCGAATTGGCTATAATTCGCCCTTGATCTTGCTGGATATTAAAAAAGGATATGGATGAACAACGCACAGCATTATTTGCGCCAAGCCTACCACGGCAACGCCGATACGACCTACACCTTGCCCGATGACTGGGCGCAAGGCCGCGCCAGCTTTGGCGGGTTAATCGCAGGTATGTTGCTCGCTGCCATGCGCCGCGATGTGCCGGTGGAGCGCGTTCTGCTGTCTATCTCCTGCACCTTTGTCGGGCCGATCGCCACCGGTGAACCGTTCACGATCGAAACCGAGCTGCTGCGCAGCGGTAAAAACGCCGTGCAAATGCAGGCGCGTATTATTCAAAACCAAGTCGCGCAAACCGTGTTGATCGCCTCGTTTGGTCTGTTGCGCGAGTCCGCCGCGCACATGCCTGCCCTGCCCGCGCCTGCGACCACCGCACCCGATGAGTTGCCCTCTATGCCGTTCATTCCGAATGTCATTCCCAACTTTGTTCAGCATTTCGATATGCGTTGGGTTTTTGGCGGTTTGCCTTATTTTGGCGAAGGCACGCGCGAGATGGGCGGCTGGTGGCGTTACAAAGATTTTGATGGCGC
>CAZCYS010000333.1:0-1643 GCA_964502825.1 uncultured Hydromonas sp.
CCCGCGCGCCATCCCGTGCGCGCACTGGTGCTGTGCCCAACGCGCGAATTGGCGGTGCAGGTCGCGGACAACGCACAAACCTACGCCAAGCATACGCCGATTCGCACTGCCGTGGTGTTCGGCGGCGTGGACATCAAAACGCAAACGCCCGCCGTGCGCGCCGGTGTTGAATTACTCATCGCCACGCCCGGCCGACTCTTGGATCACTTGGAACAACGCAACGTCAACCTGAACCAAGTGCAGTATTTGGTCTTGGACGAAGCTGACCGCATGCTCGACATGGGCTTTTTGCCCGATTTGCAACGCATTTTGAATCTCCTGCCGAAACAGCGCCAAACGCTGCTGTTTTCCGCGACCTTCTCCGGCGAAATTCGTAAACTGGCCGAATCCTACCAAAACCAACCGATTCTGATTGAAACCGCACAGCGCAACGCCACCGCGACCAACGTCACGCAAGCGATGTACCGCGTTCAGGACAAAAACCACAAACGCAGTGCGCTGGCGCAATTGCTGCGCCAAGAATCGGTCGAGCAGGCCATGATTTTCGTCAACACCAAAATCGAAGCCCGCGATTTGGCACGGTTTTTGCAACGCGCTCAGGTCAATGCGCGCGCGCTGCACGGCGACCAAACGCAGACCGAGCGTTTGGCCACGCTGGACGAGTTTAAAAACGGCACCGTACCGATTCTAGTCGCCACCGACGTTGCGGCTCGGGGCTTGGATATTGCCGACATGCCGTGCGTGGTCAATTTTGACCTGCCGTACAACGCCGAAGACTACGTGCATCGCATTGGCCGCACCGGTCGCGCCGGTGCGAGCGGACGCGCGCTGTCCTTGGTCACAGAGGACGATGAGCGACTGCTGAGCGCCATTAAAAAACTGACCAAGCAGGAATTCGAGCTGCGCACCGTGAGTAAACCGGAACGTACCCGTACTCGACCAACATCGGAGCACAACGATCATGGCAGTGCCGAAGCGCGCATTCGCAACATCGAGAAAAGCGCGCCGCACCGCCGAAGCGCGATTGACGAGGATGAGCTCAACTACCTGCGTCGCCAGATGAGCGTGTCGGACGATCCGTTCTTTTCACAACCGTACGTAGCGAGCAGCGAAGCGAATCAAACCCATTCAAAACCTGATTTGGCACACACCCATTTGTCCAGCCGCATGCCGCTGGTAAAAACCAAAAAACCGGTCGCCGCGCTGTTTCAGATGAACAAGAAGAAGTAAGCATCGACATCATGATGACATAATGACCGACTAAAATTCGTCTATTATGATAACGTTTACCTACCAACAACAAACCCCACACAACAAAGGAGCCCCATGAGAGACACCAAAATTGTTGCCACGCTTGGCCCTGCATCCACATCCGAAGAGGTTTTGCGCGACATGATTCGCGCCGGCGTCAACGTCGTGCGCATCAATTTTTCACACGGCACCGCGCAAGAGCACATCGACCGCGTCAACATCGTGCGCAAAATCGCTGAAGAAGAAGGCGTGCATATCGGCGTATTGGCCGATTTGCAAGGACCCAAAATCCGTATATCCAAATTCGAAGAAAAAAGCGTGTTTTTGGCCAACGGCAGCACCTTCACTTTTGACAAACAAGCCAATGTTCCGGGCGATGCCAGCCGCGTCGG
>CAZCYS010000334.1:0-1639 GCA_964502825.1 uncultured Hydromonas sp.
TGCCACGCCGCTTCGTCTTTGGCATGAATCACGGTCAGCGGCGTATGCGCATCAACGTTTGCACCCAAAGGCAACACTTGGTCAAAGCCGACACGCAAATCAATCACGTCGGTGGCGACGCGACGACCGCCGCCCAAGCCAATCACGGCAATGCCGACACTGCGCGTGTCCATCGCGCGCAAAATCCCAGCCTGCGGCGCGAACAGCGGTTTGATGACCGGTGCAGCTTCAAAGTAGTTGGCGTAGTTTTCGACGAAGTCCGCCGGACCGCCTTGTTCGGCGACCATGCGTGCGAAGTATTCCGCCGCTTTACCGCTGCGCAGAGCGTGTTCGAGCTGCGCGTTCGCATCCGCTTTGTCTTTGGCCAAGCCACCGTTGATGAGCAGCTGTTCGCACAGCGCCATATTCACGGCGTGCAGACGCGGATTGATTTGCTCGCAGCGCAGATAGCGCACGGCTTCGGCGACTTCGAGTGCATTGCCCGCGCTGGAGGCGAGCACTTGGTTCATGTCGGTGAGCAGGGCGGTGGTTTGGCAGCCCGCATGGTTGGCCACGTCAACGATGGATTGCGCCAGCGCTACCGAGTCCTCGTAGGTCGGCATGAACGCGCCATTACCGACTTTCACGTCCATCACCAAGCTGTCCAAGCCTTCGGCCAGTTTTTTCGACAGGATGGACGCAGTAATCAAATCAATCGACTCAACGGTCGCGGTGATGTCGCGCGTGGCGTAAATGCGTTTGTCGCAGGGCGCCAAATCGCCGGTCTGGCCGATGATCGCCGCACCGGCGGTTTTGACGATGTGGCGCAATTTCTCAGGGTCGGGGAAGGTGTCAAAGCCCGGAATCGCGGAGAGTTTGTCCAGTGTGCCGCCGGTATGCCCCAAGCCGCGCCCCGAAATCATCGGCACGTACGCGCCGCAAGCCGCAACCATCGGTGCGAGCATCAGCGAGACCACGTCGCCCACGCCGCCGGTGGAGTGTTTGTCCACCACCGGTCCGTCCAATTGCAGGTCTTTCCACTCCAGCACGCGCCCCGAGTCGCGCATGGCGAGGGTGAGCGCAGCGCGCTCTTCGATGTTCAGTTTGTTGAAGAAAATCGCCATACACATCGCGGCGATTTGCCCTTCGCTCACGCTGTTATCGGTCACGCCGCTGACGTAGGCGCGAATGTCCTCAGCATTGAGTGTGCCGCCATCGCGTTTTTTCTTGATGATTTCTTGTGTGAGCATGGTGTTCTCCTTATTCTGTGTTCAAAATGATGTTCAATAATTGCTGTGGTTGATCGTGGTATCGGTGTCGTTCAACGTTGCCAATAGATTGTTCAGCAAACCCGATGCGCCAAAGCGGAATATTGCCGGTTTGACCCAGTCTGCGCCCATGATCTCGCGCGCCAAATCGAGGTATACCATCGCGTCCTGTACCGTGCGCACGCCGCCTGCGGCTTTAAAGCCCAAATTACGGCGCTCGCTGGCGCGGATGGTTTCGATCATATAGCGTGCGGCTTCCGGTGTGGCGTTGACTTTGACCTTGCCGGTGGAGGTTTTCAGAAAATCACCGCCCGCGTCAATCACCAATTCGCTGACCGAGCGAATGACGCGCTCGCTCACCAATTCACCCGACTCGATGATGACTTTGAGCA
>CAZCYS010000335.1:0-1638 GCA_964502825.1 uncultured Hydromonas sp.
GTGAGCGCGGATACAGGCTGTAGGTGCCGGGCAAATCGAGAATACGCAGGGTTTGTCCAGACGGCGCGGTAAAGCGCCCTTCTTTGCGCTCTACCGTGACACCGGCGTAGTTCGCTACTTTTTGACGGCTGCCAGTCAAAGCATTAAAAATCGCGGTCTTGCCGCAATTGGGATTGCCCACCAAGGCAACCAAAGCACCGCTGGGAAATAAATGAATCGTTTGTTCGGTCATACGCGGCTTTCGGAATTCGGTTCGACAGAGTCTGTATTTGCATCATGATCCAGCACGTCTACCCAAATGCACGCGGCCTCCTCGGGATGCAACGCAAAGGTCGAGTGACCGATGCGCACCACCACCGCGCCTTTGCGCAGCAGTGAGCGCCGACGAACGGTGACGTGTTCACCTTGTAAAAAGCCGATTTCCTCCAGCCACGGTTGCCAATCGCGCGCATCGGTAGGCACGCGCAGTTGTCGGATGATCAGATCCTGACCAACCGGCGCTTGGTTTAAATTGAGTAATGAAGTCATAGTCGCTTGCTGCCAGCAGGCATGTGGTGCTTACATAATGGTGGCATTACGAGAGGTCAGTCGAGGTAAAGGCGGCCTTCTTCGGTGATTGAATGCGAGCAAGTGCATGAAGCAGAATAATCAACCAGAACGATCCAACGAACCATCAATCCGCGCAATACCCTCTGTAACGCCAAGGTTATTTTCGACGCTATTATAGCGCAAGCGCGCCTTGATATAAATGCAAATTATTATCATTAACCGTGTTGTTGTTTGGGTTTATGCCAAAAAACAACGTTTGTTCATGAACAGCACCTCGTCGCTCCCCAATAAGCAAAACCCCCACAAACAGGTGGGGGTTTTGTTGACCAATCAGACTTGAATCTATCAAAGATCAAGCGCCCAGATAGGCCTCTTGAACCTTCGGATCGCTGAGCAATGCCTGCGCGTCACCGGTCATAATCATATTGCCCGAATCCATCACATAGCCACGGTCTGCCGCTTGCAGCGCCAGATTCGCGTTTTGTTCCACCAAGATTACGGTCATGCCCTCTTTGGACACTTTATCAATCACTTGGAAAATAGTTTCGGTCAACACAGGCGACAAGCCCATGGACGGCTCATCGAGGATCAACAGCTTCGGTTGGCTCATCAGCGCACGCGCCATCGCCAACATTTGCTGCTCACCACCGGACATCGTACCGGCCAATTGGTTCGCACGCTCTTTCAATCGTGGGAATGTGGTAAACGCATAGTCCACACCGCGATCAAACGCCGCTTTGTCGTCGTGCAAATACGCGCCCATTTGCAGATTTTCCACGATGGTCATGCGTGCGAATACACCACGCCCCTCCGGAACCATGACCAAACCTTGCTTGAGCAATTCCCACGTCGGGATGCCTTTGATCGATTTGCCTTGGAAACTGATGTCACCGTTTTTGTACGGCAGCAAGCCCATCAATGCCTTGAGCGTCGTCGTTTTGCCCGCGCCATTCGCACCGATCAGCGTGACCAGTTCACCTTGATACACATCCATATCCACGCCTTTGACCGCTTGGATACCGCCGTAGGCCACTTGCAGCCCTTTGATGCTCAATAAAGGTTGTTGATTTGTATTCATAGCTGTACTCA
>CAZCYS010000336.1:0-1636 GCA_964502825.1 uncultured Hydromonas sp.
CGACCGATCATGGTCGTAAATTGGCCGATCAAGTATTTCTCGTCAGCGGCGCCGGTGCGGGCGGCATTGGCGTGGCGTCGCAAATCATGTATGGCTTGATGCACGTCGGCTTGACCGAGGAGCAGGCGAAAGAACGCATTTATGTCCTCGACTCGCGCGGTTTGATCTTGAGTGATCGCGAGGGACTGGAGCCGTACAAATTGCCTTTCGCACACGATCGTGAAAAACTCGTCGGCTGGAGCTACGCGACCGAAAATCCGAACATGATGGATACCATTCGCAATGCGAAGGTCACGGCGCTGATGGGCTTATCCGGTCAAGGCGGCTCGTTCAATGAGCGCGTGATCGAAGCGGTGAAGGAAAACACCCCGAATCCGATCATTTTCGCCCTGTCCAATCCAACCGATTTGACCGAAGTGCTGCCGCACGACGCGATTTGTTGGACCGATGGTGCGGCAACGGTGGCGACCGGTAGTCCGTTTGCGCCGGTGGAGTGGAAAGGCAAGGTCTATGAAATTGGCCAAGGCAACAACACTTTCGTATTCCCCGGCATTGGCTGGGGCGTGATCGCCTCGGGTGCGCGTAAAATCAATCAGGAGATGATGACTGCTGCTGCCGTGGCGTTGTCGACCCAAGTCACCATTGCGCGCATTGCGCAGGGAGCGGTATTCCCGCCGATTTCGGATCTGGAACACGTCACCACCGTGGTGGCGCGCGCTGTGGCTGAAGCGGCGTTTGAAACCGGCGTGGCCACGCACAGCAAAGAGCAGATCGAAGCCGGTTTGGCCAAACACAACTGGACGCCGATTTATCCGATTTTTGTGCCGGATAATGATTGATTCGCAAAGGTGTGGTGTGTGACACATGTAAGCAAATAAAAAGGCGACCAATGGTCGCCTTTCTGCTTTCTGGCCGGTGCAATAGAATTAGGTAATCACATTCGGTGCGGTTCGACCGGTCAAAGCGGCAATGTCCGAGATTTGATACGCGGTTTGGATCAACTCTGCCAAGGCGGTTTGGGTATCGCCGCCATGCTTGCTCGGGTCGGCTTGGTACTGCTCGATGTACATGCGGATGGTTGCGCCGACTGTGCCCGTACCGGACAGACGGTAGACAATGCGCGAGCCGTCGGTGAACAAGACACGCAACCCTTGATTGTGCGAGACTGAGCCATCAATTGGATCGTGGTAGCTAAAATCATCGGCGGATTGCACCGTCAGCGAGCCGAACTGTTTGCCCGCGAGCGTCGGTAATTGCGCCTTGATGTGCGCCATCACCGGATTGGCCTTGTCGGTTTCGATTTCCTCGAAGTCGTGGCGCGTGTAGTAGTTCTGACCGTACTGCGCCCAGTGATTTTCGAGCAACTCTTTGACCGATACGCGGGTTTTGGCCAAAATATTCAGCCACAACAACACCGCCCACAGGCCATCTTTTTCGCGAACGTGGTTCGAGCCGGCGCCTGCCGATTCTTCGCCACACAGCGTGATGCGGCCCGCGTCCAATAGGTTGCCAAAGAATTTCCAGCCGGTTGGGGTTTCAAAACATTCCACGCCCAATTTTTGCGCGACGCGATCCACTGCCGCGCTGGTTGGCATGGAGCGCGCCACGCCGCTGATGCCGCCTGCGTAGGCCGGTG
>CAZCYS010000337.1:0-1628 GCA_964502825.1 uncultured Hydromonas sp.
GGACTTGTGTTGATTCTACTTTTAGATGCCGCCCTTTTAGGGGGTATTACCCAATCTTTTTAAAAGAGGACTTTTGGTTGATGGCTTTTTTGAAAAGAGATTTTACTCTGTCAGTAATTGATTCGTTTTTGTTGAAAGTCATAACTAATTCAGCATAATTTGCACCATAGCCATTTGCATCATTTGTAAGTGCTTGAGATAAATCACTAATTGAATTAAGAAGTTGATCTGGAGCGATGCCGAATTTCATTTGATTTAATGATTGTATCGTATTGAAAAACTCATCTTCATCTAATATTTCTTTAAAAGAAGCATTTTTGTGTTGTGAAAGAATTGCTTCTTTAAAAATGCTTTTAACAACATGGGGAAGCCATACTTGGCTTCTCTCCAAATCAAGTAGTCCATAGTGTAATTTAGGCTCAAATTGATCTTTTTTCCGAGAGTTATCTACTGTGGCCCGAGTTCTGATGTCCACTAGCTTGGGATTCCATGGCCTAGGATCTCCAGATTGGAAATATAGTCTGATGAATTGAGGTTCAATTGTTAGACATTCCATTGATCGGAAATGAGTTTCTTCTGTTTGCTCGTACTTCAGGTCTATCAATGGCTGTAATTGATTTAATGTTACGTAATCATCATTTATTAGTACCTGTAAACAATGGAATTTGACATCCATGAGTAACTCCTGATAATAGATTATTAACTCCGATAATCCGCATTGATACTCACGTAGTCATGCGACAGATCGCAGGTCCAGACGTTGGCATTGGCCGAGCCGCGATTGAGCACGATGCGCACGGTGATTTCCGCTTGGTTCATCACGGCTTGGCCTTGCTCTTCGGTGTAGCTCGGGTGGCGACCGCCTGCGGTGGCGACGTGTATGTCGTCCAGATAAACGTCAATGGCGTTGACATCCAGTCCGTCCACCTGCGCGTAGCCGATGGCGGCGAGGATGCGCCCCAAATTCGGGTCGCTGGCGAAAAACGCGGTTTTGACCAGAGGCGAATGCGCGACGCTGTAGGCCACGGTTCTGGCTTCGGCGACAGAGGCGGCTTTTTCCACCGCGATGCGGATGAATTTGGTGGCGCCTTCGCCATCGCGCACGATCAGTTGCGCCAATTCCTGCGCCACGGCCACCAGTCCGGCTTCGAGCTGGGAAAATTCGACCGATCCGGCTTTGCACGCCACGTCCGACGCGCCGCTGGCCATAACGATGAAGGAGTCGTTGGTCGAGGTATCGCCGTCAATAGTGATGCAGTTGAACGACTGATCGGCGATGCGGCGCATCATGGCGTCGAGGTCGGCTTGCGGTACGAGCGCGTCGGTACCGATGAAGCCGAGCATGGTTGCCATGTTGGGCTTGATCATACCCGCGCCTTTGGAAATGCCGGTGATGGTGATGGTTTGGCCGTTGATTTGAATTTGTTTGCTCACGGCTTTGGGCAGCGTGTCGGTGGTCATGATCGCTTGCGCGGCGTTGTACCAGTTGTCCTCGGTTAAATTGGCGATGGCGTCGGGCAGACCGCCGATGAGTTTGTCCATCGGCAGATGTTCGAGAATCACGCCGGTGGAGAATGGCAGGACTTGGCTGTCGGTGATGTTCAGTAAATTGGCCAATTCGCCACAGG
>CAZCYS010000338.1:0-1622 GCA_964502825.1 uncultured Hydromonas sp.
TGGTTCGCGCAGCTGCACGACGTGGTGCCGAATCATTTGACCGGCATTGATCCGAGCTCCGTGGTCGCGCCGGATGAGGTCGAGCAGGTGCGCGGTCGCTCGGTCGTGGTCAAACGCCTCAAACCGATTTTGGTTGAAGCGGTTGTGCGCGGTTACATCATCGGTACGGGTTGGAAAGACTATCAAGCTACCGGCAAAGTCTGCGGCATCGAGCTGCCCGCCGGTTTGCAATTGGCCGAAAAGCTGCCGCAACCGCTGTTCACGCCCGCTGCGAAAGCCGATGTGGGCGAGCACGACGAAAACATCAGCTTTGATGAGGTGAAACAACGCATCGGTGCGGAATTGGCCGAGCAAATTCGTGACGTGAGTTTCGCTCTGTATCAGCGTGCTGCCGATTACGCCGCGGGCAAAGGCATCATCATTGCCGATACCAAATTTGAATTCGGCTTGGACAAAAACGGCGTGCTGCACGTGATGGACGAAGTGCTGACCGCCGACTCCTCACGCTACTGGCCAGCCGATGAGTACAAAGTGGGCATTTCACCGCCGAGCTATGACAAACAATACGTGCGCGACTATCTCGAAACGCTGGATTGGAACAAAGCACCGCCAGCACCGACTTTACCGCAAAATGTGATTGACGCCACAGCAGCGAAATACCGAGAAGCACTGGTGAAAATTACCGGACACGATTTGGCAGTATGAGCGTAAAGGTGCATGGAGGCGCATGGTATGCGCCCTTGTCCCTTGTACGAGATAAAGGAATCATATGAATACAGCAACCCTCAATACTTCCGTGATGATCGGCATCCTCATGGGCAGCAACTCCGACTGGCCGATCATGAAGCAAGCCGCCGAAATGCTCGAACAATTCGGCGTGGCGTTTGAGGCCAAAGTCGTCTCCGCACACCGCATGCCCGACGACATGTTTGACTACGCCGAAAAAGCGCACGAGCGCGGTATTCGCGCGATCATCGCCGGTGCGGGCGGTGCGGCGCATTTGCCCGGAATGCTCGCGTCCAAAACCATCGTTCCCGTGTTTGGCGTGCCCGTCCCGACCAAACATTTGGGCGGACAAGATTCGCTGTACTCGATTGTGCAAATGCCCAAAGGTGTGCCGGTAGCGACCTTCGCGATTGGCGAAGCGGGCGCGGCAAACGCGGCGCTGCACGCGATTGCCAACCTCGCCATGACCGACGCGGCGCTGGCGCAAAAACTCACCGAGTTCCGTGCGAGACAGTATGAGCATGCGGCGGGGATGGTGTTGGCATAATTTCTTATTTGCTACAAACGTTGCCCTCGCCCGCTTGCGGGAGAGGGGAGTTAACAAGCAGTTATGAGCGCTATTAGAATGACTCCTATGATGAAATCACTCACACAACCCATTGCGCCTCCAGCCACCTTAGGCGTACTCGGCGGCGGCCAGCTCGGTCGCATGTTCGCGCAGTCGGCGCAGGCCATGGGCTATACGGTCTGGGTGCTTGACCCTGATTCCAACAGTCCGGCGGGGCAGTTGGCCAATCGTCATTTATGCGCGGCGTATGATGATGCGGCGGCGTTGGCTGAATTGGCGGCGAACTGTGCGGCGATCACCACGGAGTTTGAAAACGTACCGGCGGATG
>CAZCYS010000339.1:0-1620 GCA_964502825.1 uncultured Hydromonas sp.
ATGGTAATCGCATTGTCCAGTAAAAACTGACCTATCGACTTACTCGTTAAAGCTTTACTCATTTTTTTCTCCTAACATACTCTTGCGATTACAAGTATTTGGCCGATAAAGCCATAATTTCTTCTTGCGTGGTTTCTGCGGTATTGACGATACCAGCAACGCGACCATTACTCATGACCAAAATGCGATCCGTCACGCCGAGCAACTCCGGCATTTCGGATGAGATCATGATGATGCCCTTGTCTTTGTTCGCCAAATCAATCATCAACTGGTAAATCTCGTATTTCGCACCCACGTCAATCCCGCGCGTCGGCTCGTCCAGCATCAATACCTCCGGACCGGTCAACAGCCAGCGACCCAAAATCACTTTTTGCTGATTACCGCCGGACAATGTGCCGATTTGCGTTTTTTGATTCGGGGTTTTCACGCGCATCGAGTCAATCACCCACTTGGTGTCTTTGCCACGCTGTTTATCGCTCAAGATACCGAACTTCACGTAGTGCCCCATATTGGCAATGGTGGAGTTGAAGTTGATGTCCAGCATACTGAAAATACCGGTTTGACGACGCTCCTCAGTCACCAAGGCAAAACCATTCTCGGTGGCTGCGCGGCTGTCGCGATTGCGGATTTTCTTACCGTGCAGCAAGATGTCACCCGATTTAATCGGACGCAGACCGAACAAGGTTTCAACGATTTCCGTACGCTTGGAACCGACCAGACCGGCCACACCCAAAATCTCGCCTTTGTGCAGATTGAAGGTAACGTCCTGAATCGATGGTTGATTCAGTGCGGTCAAACCTTTGACCTCAAGAATCGTTTCTGCCGGTTTATTGGTTTTCGGTGGGAAACGATGCGTCAGATCACGACCAACCATCAGGCTGATGATTTTGTCGGTGGTCAGATTTTCGGCTCGCTCAGTCGCGACCCATTGACCATCGCGCATCACCGTCACATCGTCAGCAATTTTCAGAATTTCTTCCATCTTGTGCGAGATGTAGACGATGCCAACACCGCGCTCTTTGAGTGTGTCAATGATGCGGAACAAATGCGCCACTTCTTTCTCAGTCAATGAGGAAGTCGGCTCGTCCAACACCAATACTTTGGAGTTGTAGGAAACCGCTTTGGCAATTTCCACCATCTGCATCGCGGATACCGACAGATCACCGACTTTGGTGTGCGGATCAAGCTGAATATCCAGCGATTTAAAAATCTCTTTGGTGTCTTGGTAGGCTTTCGCTTCGTCTGTGAACAAGCCTTTTTTAGGGAAACGCCCCAACCAAATATTGTCAACGATGGACGCCTGACGCACTTGATTGAGCTCTTGATGCACCATTGCCACGCCCGATTCGAGCGCCTGTTTGGCATTGGTGAATTGAATTTTTTGACCATCTAATAATACTTCGCCTGTATCGGGATGGTAGATACCGAACAAACATTTCATCAGCGTGGATTTGCCCGCGCCGTTTTCGCCCATGAGTGCATGAACCGTACCCGGACGAACATTCAGATGCACATCGTCCAGTGCCTTAACCCCCGGAAAGCTTTTTGAAATGCCCTGCATCGAGAGCAGGTAATTGGGGTTTTGATTGCTGTGGACATTTTCAGAAACAGCCATAGTCC
>CAZCYS010000340.1:0-1620 GCA_964502825.1 uncultured Hydromonas sp.
GCGGATAGGCCGCGCCACGTCGTGCCTTTTTTATTTATCAGCACGTCGCGCGGGATGGTTTTAAGCCATTGCTTCAAGGTTTTTTCATCAATCCCCGACTTTTTAAAATCGTGGAATTGGTAATCAATACCGTGTTCTTCCAGCCAGACGCGGGTTTTTTTCACGGAGTTGCAGTTGGGGATGCCGTAAATCGTAATCATTGATCAATTAATCTACATTGAAAAAGTCTGTATCAATCCGTTTCAGTTGAAATGTGTCTTCAATCGAAACCCCTAAATTATGCTCAATCATTAAGTTGGCCAAGCGTGCGCCGTCAATCAAAACAATTTTGTATGAGCGACTGTTTTTGGCGGCGGCTATTGCAGCGGGTGTGAAATAGCTGGTGGTGATAAAAACGCCTTTTTGCGCGCCTTTAGCATCCAATGCGCCTTTAAAGTCTCTGATCGGACTTTCGCCAACCGCACCTTCCCAGCGTTTGGCTTGTAAGTAAATGGCATCTAAACCCAAGCGATCTTCGTTAATGACGCCATCAATACCGCCGTCACCAGACTGCCCAACGGCACGACCCGCTTCTTGACGGCTACCGCCATAGCCCATTTTGATGAGAAGTTGCACCACCAATTGTTCAAAAAACTCGGGATCGCATTGTTTGATGGATTCGATGAGTTCGGCTGCCAATGACTCGTGCGCCGATTTAATTAGACGAGCTATCCGTTCTTTCGGCGCTTCCTCTATTTCTTCGTCCTCGACAGTGTCAATAGTAGATGGTGATGAAATAATTTGACTGTTTTTCCACGCTCGGTAACGTTGCCTCACCTCTTTAACAAACGCGGCTCCGTCATAGGGTTTGGCAATAGCGGCTCGACCTTCGTCCGTAATAGACCAGCCCCCTTTACTTTTGGTCACATAGCCACCTTTGACCAATCCAACGGAGGCAAATCCAAAAATTGAGCGCCAACGAGTATTACCATTCTCGTAAACGGTTTTTGCCCAATCATCCAGCGTGGTGTTTTTCTCAATTTCTGCTAACAACGCATTCCGATGCAATTGACCGCTGGGCGCTTGTGAAAGCGCCTTCAACGCTTGATAGTGCATCGCGGCAATTAATTGTTCAGAACGAGATACGGGTTTGCTCATTTGGATGCCTCAGTAGAAGTTAAGGAGCTTATTCCCCGCGCAACAATTCATTAATGCTGGTTTTGCTGCGGGTTTGTGCATCGACTTTTTTCACGATCACGGCGCAGTACAGGCTGTATGTGCCGTCGGCGGAGGGCAGTGAGCCGGATACGACCACTGAGCCTTCGGGGATGCGGCCGTAGCTGACTTCGCCGGTGGCGCGGTCGTAGATTTTGGTGGATTGGCCAATGTACACGCCCATGCTGATGACGCAGTTGTCTTCGACGATCACGCCTTCGACGATTTCGGAGCGCGCGCCGATGAAACAGTTGTCGCCAATGATGGTTGGGTTGGCTTGCATCGGTTCGAGTACGCCGCCGATGCCGACGCCGCCGGAGAGGTGGACGTTTTTACCGATTTGCGCGCAGGAGCCGACGGTCGCCCATGTATCCACCATCGTGCCTTCGTCGACATACGCGCCGATGTTGACATACGATGGCATGA
>CAZCYS010000341.1:0-1617 GCA_964502825.1 uncultured Hydromonas sp.
GGCTTGTTCGGCGTGATTGCGCTGGTATTCGTACTGCGTTCGTTCGTGGTCGAGCCGTTTCGCATTCCGTCCGGCTCGATGCTGCCGAATCTGTACGTGGGTGACTTCATTTTGGTCAATAAATACACCTACGGCCTGCGCATGCCGATCACCAACGACGTGGTGGTGCCGATGAATCACCCGAAAAAAGGTGAGGTCGTCGTGTTTCAATTTCCACCGGACAAATCGCAAAGCTACATCAAGCGCGTGGTGGGTGAGCCGGGCGATGTGATTCGCTATGAAAACAAAGTCCTGACGGTCAACGGCCAAACCTACCATTTGACCCCGAAAACCGGTGAAATTCCGGCGGCTGAGTACCCGACCTATCCGAAAACCAATCAACCGATTTTGAGCCTGATTCTGTCCAAAGCGTCCGAAGAAGGTGCGGTCACCCACGATATTTTGACCATCGAAAAGCAGCCGGTGATCAATGCGAACGAACTCAAACAGTTCCCCTTCGCGGGCAATACCTCGGCCTGTACTTATCTGCCAAACAACACCGGCATTGAGTGCAAAGTACCGCAAGGCCAGTATTTCATGATGGGCGATAACCGCGACAACAGCACCGACAGCCGCTACTGGGGCTTTGTACCTGAACAAAACATCATCGGCAAAGCCTACTTTGTCTGGATGAACTTTGGCCATATGTCGCGCATCGGTCATTCGATTCAGTAACAGACACGATGAGAACAAGCACCTCACCGATAGACCGATTGCAAGAGCAACTGGGCTATCGCTTCAAGCAAAAAAAACTCCTGCAACAGGCGTTGACCCACCGCAGCTACGCGGCGGAGCACAACGAGCGGCTGGAGTTTTTAGGTGATGGCGTGCTCAACTGCACCATTGCCTACTGTCTGTATCACCAGTTCGCCCAGCTCAAAGAAGGCGAACTCTCACGCATCCGCGCGCATCTGGTGCGACAAGAAACCTTGGTGATGATCGCGCAAGAGCTACAATTACAACGCTATATTTTCCTCGGTGAAGGCGAGCTCAAAAGCGGCGGCTTGGAGCGTCCCTCCATCCTTGCCGATGCGGTCGAAGCCATTTTCGGTGCGATTTTTTGCGACGCCGATTTTGCTACCGCGCAGGCAGTCGTGACCCGATTGTTCACGCCGATTTTGCGCGAACTCGATCCAAATACTGCGGGTAAAGATGCCAAAACTCAGCTGCAAGAGCGTTTGCAGGGGCAAAAACTGCCCACGCCCAAATACGAGATTGTCGCGATTGACGGTGCGGCGCATGAGCAACTATTTACCGTCTCATGCGAAATCCCCGCATTGCAGATTCGCACACAAGGTGAAGGCAGTACTCGTCGATTGGCCGAACAGCACGCCGCCAGCTTGGCGATGGTACAACTGAACGATGGCGCACCGACTGGCACAAAATCGGCGAAACGTTCATAAGCAGCTAAAAACGGCTAAAATAAACCATTCTTTTCGGTGTGCTGCCGCAGAGCGCGCACGAACCATCTAACATCCCCAATTCTTTAGGAAACAACCATGTCAGAAGACATTCAAAACGATATGACCGAATTCCCCGACGACTTTCGCACCGGCTTTGTCGCCATCATTGGGCGTC
>CAZCYS010000342.1:0-1614 GCA_964502825.1 uncultured Hydromonas sp.
GAGATGCGCACCGCCGCATTACAATTCACACTCGAACGCGGCTCACGCAGTGCGCGCATCGCCCAGCACTTTGCACGGCAATGGGTCGGACAAAAACAACTGCACACACACCGCAACGCAGAGTAGCGCTCTATCCCGCCACCCAACCATCATTCCCACCCGCGCGGAAATGAGCGAACCATAAACAGGCAAAGAAACAGACGCATGAACACACCCGCTAAAATCATCGACGTCGTGGTCGGCGTACTGCGCAACGCCCATGGCGAATACCTATTCGCCCAGCGTCCCGAAGGCAAACCCATGGCAGGCTACTGGGAATTTCCCGGCGGCAAAGTAGAGGTGGGCGAAACCCATTTCCAAGCACTACAACGCGAGCTGATCGAAGAGCTCGGCATCACCATCACCAACGGCACACCGTGGCGTACCATCGAACACGTTTACCCGCACGCCCATGTTCTGCTCCACTTCATCATCGTCACCGCATGGGATGGCGAACCGCATGGCCGCGAAGCGCAAGCGCTGCACTGGCAAAAACTCATCGTCACCGACGATGGCATCGTCCGCACGCCCAGCACCGAGCCAATTTTACCGGCGACCTTACCACTGCTCGCTGATCTGGCACAGCTAGCCTCACACTAAACGAATTGCCCGCCCCCATTCACCAAACCCAAAATGAAATCAAGCTGATCTCATTTTAGTGCCGCCCCGTTCGTGATTTTCTGCTATCGTGCCATCAGCGTGCACGCATGTCCATGCGAAACGCTCTGTCTAAATATTATAAAATCAATCAAGGAGCCACTATGAGTCCGACTCGTCACCGCATTGCTTTAGCCCTGTTTGCCACATTGCCCTTCTACGCGCTCAATGCGCAGGCCTTTGACTCGGCCACACCCGAAATCGCCACGGATGTCGCGGCCAATCAAAGGAGTGTACACGCCGAGAAATTCATGGCCGCCACAGCCAATCCGTATGCCACCCAAGCGGCCTATGATATTCTCAAAGCCGGCGGCAGCGCGGTGGACGCCGCCATTGCCGCGCAAATGGTGTTGGGGTTGACCGAACCTCAGTCGTCGGGGGTGGGCGGCGGTGCATTCTTGTTGACCTTTGATGGCAAACGGGTGCGCAACTACGATGGTCGCGAAACCGCGCCGGCGAAGGTGGACGAAAACCTGTTTCGAACGCCCGCCAAGGCTGATATGGCTTTTTACGATGCTGTGATTGGCGGACGCTCGGTCGGTGTGCCGGGCGCAGTGGCGATGTTGGCCGCCGCCCACCAACGCGAGGGCAAATTGCCGTGGGCGAAATTATTTCAGCCCGCAATTGATTTGGCGACGCGCGGATTCATCATTTCACCACGCATGAGCCAGTCCGTGCAGGCGGATAAATATCTGATGAAAGACCCGACGGCGCGCGCGTATTTTTACCAAGCCGACGGCGTTACCGCCAAACCGGCCGGTACGCTGCTACAAAACCCTGAATACGCGGCAGTGCTCAAGGCCATCGCCCAACACGGTGCGAAAGCGCTGTATACCGGTCCGATTGCTCAGTCCATCGTGGACAAAGTGCACGCGCACCCGAGCAATCCGGGTTATTTGAGCATGCAGGATTTGGCCA
>CAZCYS010000343.1:0-1614 GCA_964502825.1 uncultured Hydromonas sp.
GCGGCTATCGCTTCTCATCAACGTAAGGCTTAAAAATCAAACAGCCATTGCGACTGCGTCCCGCAATGGCTGTTTGACCACTAAATTTTAAATTTTCACACCTAATAATCTCAATTGTTCGTGAATTTCTTGCTCCAGCTTGGCAATTTCGCGGTTGTCTTCGGCCAGCTGCTGCAAAACCAGATTCAGATCAATTTGCTCTTCTTCTTCAAAGGTATCCACATAGCGAGGGATATTCAAGTTGAAGTCGTTTTCCCTGATTTCTTCAATCGAGGCAACATGAGCATATTTTTCAATATCTTGCCGTGCCTTATAGGCGGAAATAATTTTTTCGATATGCGCATCGTTTAACTTATTTTGATTTTTGTCTTTTTCAAAATCATGGCTGGCGTCGATAAATAAAATATCCTTGTTTTGACGGTTTTTCTTGAACACTAAGATGGTGGTGGGAATGCCCGTGCCGTAAAACAGATTGGCAGGCAAGCCAATCACCGTATCAAGGTAATTTTTTTCAATCACGGTTTGGCGGATATGTCCCTCCGCTGCGCCACGGAACAATACGCCGTGCGGCAGCACAATGGCCATGGTGCCGTTGTCGTTCAGATGGTAGATGCTGTGTAGAATGAAGGCATAATCGGCCTTGGATGAAGGTGCCAGCTTGCCGTAGGGGCTAAAACGGGGATCTTTTAATTTGGTGTCGGCATTATCCCATTTGGCCGAATAGGGCGGATTGGCCACCACGGCATCGAAAGCGCGCGGCTGATCCACACCTTTATCGTCCGGCCCGTCCGGCCAATCGCTCTCCAGGGTATCGGCATTGTGCAGGGTCATATTGTGATAATTCACCCCGTGCATCATCAAATTCATCCGTGCTAGGTTGTAAGTGGTGGTATTCAACTCCTGCCCGTAAAACTTGATAGCGCCTTCTTTTTCGCCACCGGGCAACTCACCGCGCACAGTCAGCAGCAGCGAGCCTGAGCCCATGGCCGGATCGTATACCGCAAAAGCCTGTTTGGATGGGGCTACATTGTGGGTAACCAGCTTCGCCAAAATTTTGCTCACTTGGTGTGGGGTATAGAATTCCCCCCCTTTTTTACCCGCTGATGCGGCAAATTGACCGATGAGGTATTCATAAATTTCACCGAGAATATCTTTGCCGTCCTCCCCTTTGTATTGCACGCTGTTCACCAATTTTGCAATGGCATTCAATGCCTTGGCACGGGCAATAGTGGAATTGCCCAAACGGGAATCGCCCAAATTGATGTCGTTAAACAGGCCGCTGAAATCCTGATAGGCTTCTTTGTTTAATTCGGCATTTTTATTGAAGTTGTCGAGCATGGTTTGGTAGTCGCTCGGAACCACCTGATTGTTATCGATTTTTTCAATCAATGATGCCCAGGTGTTTTCCGGATTAATGGCATAGCCCAAAGTGGCGGAAATATCCTGCAAATAATCATCCAGATCATCGCCGGATGCTTGTGCTTTGTAGGCGTCATTCAACGATTGCCCCGCCATCAAGTCCAATACGTCGCCGTCCAACAGGTAGGCTTCTTGCCGTTCGGATAAATAGCGGTAAAACATAAAGGCCAAAATATAGTTTTTGTATTCCGAGGC
>CAZCYS010000344.1:0-1604 GCA_964502825.1 uncultured Hydromonas sp.
TGCAAGAGCGCATGAATACCGCACAAGCGCGTATTGATCGGGTGATCGCGCGCTTGAGCGACGGTTCGGCAGAATCTGACTCGGTTACTTCGGAGGACGAATGAGCCAAAAAGAAACACTAAACGTCAATATTTTGGGGCGCAGTTACACCCTGCTGTGCACGTCGGATGAAAAAGCGACATTGCTGGCCTCCGTCGCGCTGGTCGATAAAAAAATGACCACGATTCATCAGCAAATGGGTTTGTCCGGCCACGACAAAATCGCGGTATTTGCCGCCTTGCAAATTGCCAACGAATTGCTGCAACTCAATTTGCACAACAGCACCCAGCTCGAATCCACTCAGCGCATTGAGCAGATGGTTCAGCAGATTGATGACGCCATCCATCCGCCGCTCAACTCATTGATCTAAGCAGCCCATGAAACACATCCTTTTAGGCATCAGCGGCGGCATCGCGGCGTACAAATCCGCCGAGCTGGTGCGTCTGCTGCGCAAACAAGGCCTGCGCGTATCCGTCGTCATGACCGAAGGCGCGAAAGAATTCATCACACCGCTGACCCTCGCCACACTCTCGGGCGAGCCGGTGTACGACTCGCTGTGGGACAACCGCAACGGTACGGACAGCAACATCGCCCACATCAATCTGAGCCGCGAGGCCGACGCCATGCTGATCGCACCGTGCACGGCCAATGTCATGGCGAAAATCGCCCACGGCATCAGCGACGATTTGCTGACCAATCTGGTCTTGGCGCGTGATCCGGCCAAATGCCCGCTCGCCATCGCACCCGCTATGAACGTACAAATGTGGGGCAATCCTGCGACCCAGCGTAATCTGGCACAAATTCGTGCCGACGGCATTCATATATTCGGTCCGGCGAATGGTGAACAAGCCTGCGGCGAAATCGGCGATGGCCGCATGATCGAGCCAACCGAAATCTTATCGCTACTGCCACGTCTATTCACACCGCAAGTATTGGCGGGTAAACGAGTGTTACTCACCGCCGGCCCGACATTTGAAGCAATTGATCCCGTGCGCGGCATCACCAATCATTCGAGTGGCAAAATGGGCTACGCACTGGCTCAAGCGGCTGTAAATGCAGGCGCGCACGTGACCTTAATTTCCGGTAAAACCGCACTGCCCGCACCGTTTGGTGTGACGCGCATTGATGTGCAATCGGCCGACGATATGCTCGCCGCCTGCCAAGCGCAGTTGGACGGACAAGACATATTCATCGCCGTCGCCGCCGTTGCCGACTGGAAAGTCGCTCAGGTTGCTACGCAGAAAATCAAGAAAGCTTCGACCGACGACGTACCGAGTTTGAATTTTGTACAAACGCCCGACATCCTCGCGACCATTGCCGCGCAACCGAACGCGCCGTTTTGTGTCGGTTTTGCCGCCGAATCGGAAAACGTAATCGAATACGCGCAGGCCAAGCGTTTGAAAAAGAACATTCCGCTGATCATTGCCAACCAAGGGCCGAGCACTTTTGGCAGTGAGTACAACCAAGCCAGCCTGATTTCCGAGAATGGCGTGCAGGCGCTGCAAAAAATGCGTAAGGACGATTTGGCGCCGCTGTTGATTCAAGCGATTGCCGAGCAATTCGCC
>CAZCYS010000345.1:0-1598 GCA_964502825.1 uncultured Hydromonas sp.
TTTTTTATCAAGCCATCGCCATTAATAATTTTGCCAAAACGCATCGCAACCCACGCAGAATCGCATACACGGGTTAAAATAGCGCATCACACATTTGCAAATAAGGATCATCATGGCATTTACCGTTTTTATCACCGGCGCATCCAGCGGCATCGGCGCGGCACTGGCGCAGGAGTACGCACAAAAAGGGGCCGTGGTTGGCTTGGTCGGGCGTCGTCGCGAGGTTTTGGAGGAGGTTCGTGCGCGCATGAATCATCCGCAGAACCATGAAATTTATGCGGCGGACGTAACGGTCGAAACCGAGCTGCACGATGCGGCGCGCGCGTTCATCGCCAAGCACGGCGCGCCCGATGTGGTGATTGCCGCCGCGGGTATTTCGGTCGGTACGTGGACGGAATATTACGAGGATTTGGCGCACATTCGTCGGGTGTTTGAAACCAATGTGTTTGCGATGGCAAGCACGTTTCATCCGTTCATTGCGCCGATGAAAGCAGCGAAAAAAGGCGCGCTGGTGGGCATTGCCAGCGTCGCGGGGATACGCGGACTGCCCGGCTCGGAAGCGTACTGCGCCTCAAAGGCGGCAGTGATCAGTTATTGTGAAAGCCTGCGCGGCGAGCTGCGCGACTCGGGCATCTCAGTATTGACCATTTCACCGGGTTATGTGGCGACACCTTTGACCGCGAAAAATCCGTATCAGATGCCGTTTATTCTTCAGCCTGACGAGTTTGCGCGCCGCGCGGTGCGCGTGATTGAGCGCAAATGCTCATACGCGGTGATTCCGTGGCAGATGGGAGTTGTGGCGAAACTGATGCGCGCGTTGCCGAACCCGTTGTTCGATAAATTGTTTGCAGGCAAAAAGCATAAGCCGCGCGCGCATGAACTCAATCCAAACAGCTCGACAGCCGATGATGGCGCGCAGCATCCTTCTTCATAAGCACACAACAGCAGAACACCATGAACACTTTATCCGCTACCGAACTGGCCGAGGCACGGGCTTTATCTGAAAAAGTATTGGACGGTTTTAACCGCCACTACGCACGTTTTCGCGAATGCGCGCGCGCCGCGAAAGTCTCGTTTGAAAAGGGCGACTGGCCGCACATCCAAAAACTGGTGGCCGACCGTATCGAGTACTACGACGAGCGCGTGGCTGAAACCGTGCATACACTGGCAGCCAACGCGCAGGTGCATCCAAACAACAAGGCGTTTTGGCACGAGGTGAAAAATCATTATGTCGAATGCCTGATGAATCACAAGCAGCCGGAATGCGCGGAGACCTTTTTCAACTCGGTCACGACCAAGGTGCTCAAGGCGGAGTATTTCCACAACGAATTCATTTTCAGCCGTCCGATCATTTCAACCGAGTACATTGACTCGGAGTCGGTGACGTACAGCAGTTATTATCCGATTCGCGATGGCTGGCACAAAGCGCTGGTGAAGATGTTCAACGATTATCAGTTGGCGCATCCGTTCACCGATTTGAACCGCGACGTGGCGACGATCATCGATCGCTTGCGTCATTTGGACAAGGTGGTGTTTAAACATCCGCGTCCGAACCTGCAAATTCAAGTGGTCAGCTCGCTGTTTTACCGCAACAAGGG
>CAZCYS010000346.1:0-1590 GCA_964502825.1 uncultured Hydromonas sp.
GATGTTGATATGATCGGTTACGCGTCCGAAAAAGGATTGCGCAAACATTATGGTTAAATTGCAAAAATCAATCGTAATAGCGCTGCAGGCTGATTCATGGCTTTTTGTTGACGAGTGATAACAGCAGATGGTTGCTGTGTAATAGCATGTTTGTGCTGCTTAATCAAAAATGTGAAAAGCCCTTGTTTGAAGGGCTTTTCGTTGTTGTGTCGGACGGTTTGAGCAGAGGTTTTTCTTATTCCCACTCAATCGTCGCAGGCGGTTTGCCCGAGACATCGTACACCACACGGTTGATGCCGCGTACTTCGTTGATAATGCGGTTCGAGACTTTGCCGAGCAAATCATACGGCAGATGCGCCCAGTGCGCGGTCATGAAGTCCAGTGTCTGTACCGCACGCAGCGCGACGACGTACTCGTAGGTACGGCCGTCGCCCATCACGCCGACCGATTTGACCGGTAGGAATACGGCGAAGGCTTGGCTGGTGAGGTCGTACCAAGTTTTGCCGGATTCAGGATCAACCGTGTTGCGCAATTCTTCGATGAAAATTGCATCGGCACGGCGCAGCAGGTCGGCGTAGTCTTTTTTCACTTCGCCCAAAATCCGAACGCCCAAACCCGGGCCCGGGAAGGGATGTCGGTATACCATTTCGTGCGGCAGCCCCAGAGCGACGCCGAGTTTGCGCACTTCGTCTTTGAACAATTCACGCAGTGGCTCCAGCAATTTCAGGTGCATATCGTCCGGCAGACCACCGACGTTGTGGTGCGATTTGATGTTGTGCGCGCCTTTTTTCGCACCGTGTTTGCCACCGGCGGATTCGATCACGTCGGGGTAAATCGTGCCTTGCGCCAGCCATTTGGCGCTGGTGAGTTTGTGTGATTCGGCGTTGAATACTTCGACGAATTCCTTACCGATGATTTTGCGCTTGGCTTCGGGGTCGGTCACGCCTGCAAGTTTGCCCATGAAATCGTCCACCGCATCGACGCGAATCACTTTGACGCCCAAATGGTTGGCAAACATATCCATCACCATATCGCCTTCGTTCAAGCGCAACAAACCGTGATCAACGAATACGCAGGTGAGCTGGTCGCCAATTGCGCGGTGAATCAGCGCGGCAGCGACGGAGGAGTCCACGCCGCCGGATAGGCCGAGAATGACTTCTTCGTCACCAACCTGCGCGCGGATATTGGCAACCGCTTCGGCGATGTAGTCGCCCATCGCCCAATCGGCTTTGGCGCCGCAGATGTCTTTGACAAAGCGCGCTAAAATCGCTTCGCCTTGAATCGTGTGCGTGACTTCGGGGTGAAATTGCACTGCGTAGAAACGACGCGCTTCGTCGGCCATACCGGCGATTGGGCAGGCGTCGGTTTCGGCCATTAATGTGAAACCCTCAGGCAAGCGCGATACCGAGTCGCCGTGGCTCATCCAGACGTTGAGCAGGCCGTGGCCGTGTTCGTTGGTTTCGTCTTGAATGCCATCAAACAGTTTTGTATGACCACGCGCACGAATTTTCGCAAAGCCAAATTCGCGCGGTTTACCCAGTGCTTCGGCAGTTTCCACTTTGCCGCCGAGTTGTTCGGCCATGGTTTGCA
>CAZCYS010000347.1:0-1587 GCA_964502825.1 uncultured Hydromonas sp.
TCATGCCGATCACCAATTACAGCCGTCTGGCGCGCTTTTCCGAAACCTGCGGCGCGGAAATTCCACGCTGGATTTTGCTTAAACTCGCCAGCTACGGCGATGACAAAGCCAGCATCCAAGCCTTTGGCGAAGAAGTCGTGGCGCAACTGTGCGAGCGCTTGGTTCAACTCGGCGCACCGAGCATGCATTTTTATACGCTCAACCAGTCCGCGCCGACGTTGGCGGTGTTGAAATATCTGCAATAATCATCCGATATATTCGCTCCAAATACCTTGTATTTCTCCTGATACAAGCGCTTGACTTAGAGTTCACTTTAAGTTTTAGAATGTACCCATGATGACATCCGTTCTCACTATCGGTGAATTGGCTCGTTTGAGTGGCTTATCGACCCACACCATTCGTTTTTACGAAACCGAAGGCTTGCTGAGTCCGATTAATCGTGCGGCCAATGGCCATCGCCGGTATCGCGCTGAAGACGTAGCGTGGCTTGAGTTTGTTTTGCGCTTAAAGAAAACCGGCATGCCTCTGGCGCAAATCCGAGAATATGCCCAACTTCGCGCAGAGGGAGAGCGCACCTTGTCATCACGGCTGGCCATGCTACAACAGCATCGCCAATATTTAGACCAACAGTTGAACGAATTAACTGTGTATGCCAATGCGCTGGATGAAAAAATCCGCTGGTATCAACGCACGATGAGTGAGCAACAAGCCCATTCCGTCCAACCAGCAAAGGCCAAAGACAAGGGAAAGAAAAAATGAACACTCCAGAGAAAAGCGACATAACGAATGAACGCTACACACGGGGCTGGGCAAAACTGAAGGAAATCGATGGGCAAGCAGGTGAGCGCGTCATCGCCGCTTTGGCGGATATCGCACCGGATTTTGCCCAGTACCTCATCGAGTTTCCATTTGGGGATATCTACTCACGCCCTCAACTCGATTTAAAATCACGCGAAATTGCCGTGGTTGCCGCCTTAACAGCGTTGGGTAATGCGACCCCACAACTTAAAGTACACGTTCACGGTGCACTCAATGTTGGTTGCTCACGCGAGGAAATCGTTGAAGTCATGATACAAATGGCGGTATATGCCGGATTTCCCGCCGCGCTCAATGGTCTATTCGCAGCCAAAGAAGTATTTGCCGAACGCGACTCATCCAAACATACCGATCAACCCCAATGATGGCTACACAATCCCCCACCGCCCTCTTCATACTCGGCCCAACCGCTTCGGGTAAAACCGCGCTCACGCTGGCTTTGGCGCAACAGCAGCCAATCGAGATCATCAGCGTGGATTCAGCGCTGGTGTATCGGGGTATGGACATTGGCACGGCGAAACCCTCGCGCGCGGAGCAAGCTATTTGCCCGCACCATCTGATCGACATCATCGAGCCGACCGAGGCGTACAGCGCAGCGCAGTTTGCGGCGGATGCGCAGCGTTTGATTCACGAGATTCATGCGCGCGGGCGATTGCCGGTATTGGTTGGCGGAACGATGCTGTATGTCAAAGCGCTGCTGGAGCCATTGACCGAATTGCCCGAATCAGACGCACAGATTCGCGCGCAGATTGATGCGCAGGCAGCAGATTT
>CAZCYS010000348.1:0-1579 GCA_964502825.1 uncultured Hydromonas sp.
GTGCGTTGCGTCGGCGAATTGACCGAAAACCAATTCCGCTCAGGCTTGGCGCGTGTAGAGCGTGCGGTCAAAGAGCGCTTGGCGCAAGCGGAATCTGAAGGTCTGTTGCCACATGATTTGATCAACTCCAAACCGATTTCATCGGCGATCAAAGAGTTCTTTGGCTCCAGCCAATTGTCGCAGTTTATGGATCAAACCAACCCATTGTCGGAAATCACCCACAAGCGCCGTGTATCAGCACTCGGTCCGGGCGGTTTGACGCGTGAGCGTGCCGGCTTTGAGGTGCGTGACGTACACCCGACGCACTACGGTCGCGTATGTCCGATTGAAACGCCAGAGGGTCCAAACATTGGTTTGATTAACTCCATGGCGATTTACGCGCGTTTGAACGAATACGGCTTCCTCGAAACGCCGTACCGCCGCGTTGAAAACATGAAAGTGACCGACAAAATCGATTATTTGTCTGCAATTGAAGAGGGTAAATACGTCATCGCGCAGGCGAATGCGGAAGTGGACGACAAAGGCACTTTGATCGGTGAGCTGGTTTCTGCGCGTGAAGCGGGCGAATCCATGCTCGTATCGCCGGAGCGCGTGCAGTACATGGACGTGGCGCCATCGCAGATCGTTTCCGTGGCGGCATCCTTGATTCCGTTCCTTGAGCACGATGATGCGAACCGTGCATTGATGGGTTCAAACATGCAACGTCAGGCCGTTCCGTGTCTGCGCGCAGAAAAAGCGGTTGTGGGTACGGGTATCGAGCGCACCGTGGCGGTTGACTCGGGTACAGCGGTACAAGCGCTGCGTGGCGGCGTGGTTGATCACATCGAAGCGAACCGCATTGTGATTCGCGTGAACGACGACGAAACAGTGGCCGGTGAAGTCGGTGTGGACATCTACAACCTGATCAAATACACCCGCTCGAACCAAAACACCAACATCAACCAACGTCCGATCGTCAAAAAAGGCGACATCGTGGCGCGTGGTGACGTGATTGCCGACGGCGCATCGACCGACTTGGGCGAATTGGCGCTGGGTCAAAACATGATGGTCGCGTTCATGCCGTGGAATGGTTACAACTTCGAGGACTCGATTTTGATCTCCGAAAAAGTTGTGGCCGATGACCGCTACACCTCGATTCACATCGAAGAATTGAGCGTGGTCGCACGCGACACCAAGCTGGGCGCGGAAGAAATCACCCGCGATATTTCCAACTTGGCCGAATCGCAACTGACCCGTTTGGACGACTCAGGCATCATCCACATCGGTGCGGAAGTGAAATCCGGCGACGTATTGGTTGGTAAAGTCACGCCAAAAGGTGAAACCCAACTCACGCCGGAAGAAAAACTCCTGCGCGCGATTTTCGGTGAAAAAGCCTCGGATGTGAAAGACACCTCATTGCGCGTGCCGGGCGGCATGGTCGGTACCGTGATCGATGTACAAGTGTTCACGCGCGAAGGCACGACCCGCGATGCGCGCGCACAATCGATCATTGACGACGAATTGAACCGCTATCGCCACGATCTGGAAGATCAAATGCGTATTGTGGCGCGTGACGCGTTTTCCCGTTTGGAAAAAACCT
>CAZCYS010000349.1:0-1573 GCA_964502825.1 uncultured Hydromonas sp.
CATGAGGATTTAAACAATGAATGATCAGGCGAATCAAACATCGAAATGGAATGAGCAGCGTTTTAGAAACGCTGTGGCTCAGCGCTTCAGTTTGTTACAGGATAAAGCAGATGATGAGTCGATTGAGCGCCGTATTCGTGAAGGTATGGAGCTCAGTGGGGCCACACCGTGGATTTTGATATTTGCCATTCTGGTCGCCTCCATTGGTCTGAATGTGAATTCAACGGCGGTAATTATTGGTGCGATGCTGATTTCGCCATTGATGGGGCCGATCATGGGCGCTGGCTTGGGTGTGGCGCTGTATGATTTTGACTTGGTTAAACGCTCGTTGGTCAACTTGGGAATTGCCACTTTGATTAGTTTGGTGGTATCCACCCTGTATTTCACGCTCTCGCCGTTGCGTGAGGCGCAATCGGAGTTGTTGGCGCGCACGTCGCCAACCATTTGGGATGTGATGATTGCGTTGTTTGGTGGCTTGGCCGGCATCATTGGTGTGACGCGTAAAGAAAAGTCCAATGTGATTCCGGGGGTGGCGATTGCCACGGCCTTGATGCCACCGGTGTGTACGGCTGGTTATGCACTGGCGACCGGACAATGGCGGTTTTTTGGTGGCGCGTTGTATTTGTATACCATTAACTGCGTATTTATCTCATTGGCCACAATGATTGGTATTCGCGTGCTGCGCTTGAAGCGTCATGGTTTTGAGACCAAGGCGATGGAGCGCCGAGTGAAATTTTACCTGTTGATGCTGGCTTTGGGAACGGCTTTGCCGAGTGCGTATCTGGCTGTGGCGCTGGTTAAGGATGAGCTATTCAAAGCGCAGGCGCAAAAATTTGTGACACAGGAGTTTACTTTGCCGAACACACATGTGGCTGAAACCCAAATTAATACCAGTTCCCGAACCATTGAGTTGGCTTTGATTGGCGAACCGCTAAGCCAGTCCATGTTAAACAATATTGAGGCGCGTTTGGCGACGGCTCAATTGCAAGGCGCGAAAATTGTTGTGCATCAAAATGGGGATAATCGCTTGGATGTGACCTCTTTAAAATCGAGCTTATTGAGCGATTTGTATCAGAATGCTCAGCAGAATTTGCAGCAAAAAGAGGAGCGCATCCAATCGCTGCAAGGTGAATTGACCGCACGCAATGAGTTGTTTGCTAAAGCGCAAGATATGAGTGACGAGCTCAAAGCTCAGTATCCGAGTATTCAGTCGGTATTTGTCAGTGAAGGGATTGAGTTTTCACCGAATACGGAGGCGCAAAAATTTTTGCAATTGAGTGTTAAAACTTCACGAACCTTGGTACGAGCGGATCAGACGCGCATTGAAAATTGGTTCAAAGCACGTTCCAAAGCAGATAACGCCCGGGTAGTGTTTGAGCGTTAAATCGTTGAAAATCTCATACCGAGCCTCTTTTCTGGCCAAGATGAGATGTAGAAAAAACATGTGGTCAAATACACGGAGTTAGAACTTTGGTTAAAATGGCCGCGCTTTGCACAGAAAGCATGATCATTTTGTTTTTTTTGGTTTCATACCATTTGTCTTTAAAGGAGTTCTCATGAATAAATTATTGGC
>CAZCYS010000350.1:0-1572 GCA_964502825.1 uncultured Hydromonas sp.
CGCGTGGTTAGCATCGTATCGTAAACGATTTCTGCCCCGTATTTCGGCGTTTGCGGTCATTTGACTGTGAACTGATAAAAAACTCTACGAATAAAATCGTGGAGTTTTTTTGTTTTTGATGTATTTTTTGTTTGTATTTTGGGTGAACTCAGCTCTACAATAAGATAGTTGGTGTTTAATCGTTTACATAACCATCTAACCAAAGAGGTTCATCATGCTCACGCAAGCCCAACAAGTCGATCTGACGTTACAACACATTCATAACCAAATTTTGGCAACTTATCCGTCGCCGGAGCGCGCAGTGGTTGAAAAATCGGAGGATTGGCAGCAGTTTAGCCAACGGTTGCGAACTCATTTCCCAACCCTGATGTGGGAGCTCAATCATGTGTACGGCACGAATGAAGCAGTGCTACCGATGTTGGATCAATTGATGCTGATGGCGTGGCAGAGCTATTCATCGCGTGCGGAACCGTTGAAAAAACAGGATGCGGCACGCGAAGCGGATCCCGACTGGTTCCTATCAAACAAAATGGTTGGCGGTGTGTGCTACGTGGATCTGTTTGCGGGTAATCTGCGCGGCATCATCGACTCGATTCCATATTTCAAAGAACTGGGGCTGACCTATCTGCATCTGATGCCATTGTTCAAATGTCCGGATGGCAAGAGTGATGGCGGCTATGCCGTCAGTAGCTACCGTGAGGTGAATCCGGCGCTCGGTACGATTGACGATCTGCGCGAGGTGGCCAAAGCTTTGCGCGAAGCCGGCATTACGATGGTGGTGGATTTTATTTTCAATCACACTTCAAACGAACACGAATGGGCGAAAGCCTGTGCCGGTGGCGATCCGATGTTTGATAATTTTTACTATATCTTCCCCGATCGCTGGATGCCGGATCAATACGACCGCACGGTGCGGGAAATCTTCCCCGATCAGCATCCGGGTGCATTCTCTCAGTTACAGGACGGTCGCTGGGTATGGACGACGTTCAACTCATTCCAATGGGATTTGAATTACAGCAATCCGTGGGTATTCCGCGCGATGGCGGGTGAAATGATGTTCATTGCCAATCTGGGAGTGGATATTCTGCGCATGGATGCGGTCGCATTCATCTGGAAACAGATGGGTACGGACTGTGAAAACCTGCCTCAGGCGCATGCGCTGATTCGTGCGTTCAATTCGGTCATGCGCATTGCCGCGCCGAGTGTGCTGTTCAAATCCGAAGCCATCGTGCATCCGGATAAAGTGGTGCAGTACATCTCGCAAAATGAATGTCAGTTGTCGTACAACCCGCTGCAAATGGCCTTGCTGTGGAATACGTTGGCCACGCGTGAAGTGAATTTGCTGCAACAGGCGCTGACCTTCCGTCACAATTTGCCGGAGCATACCGCATGGGTGAACTATGTGCGTTGCCACGATGATATTGGCTGGACGTTTGCCGATGAGGATGCGGCATATTTCGGTATCAATGGATTCCGACATCGTCAATTCCTCAACCGCTACTATGTCAATCGCTATGAGGGCAGCTTCGCGCGCGGTGTGCCGTTCCAAGACAACCCGAATACCGGCGACTG
>CAZCYS010000351.1:0-1564 GCA_964502825.1 uncultured Hydromonas sp.
ACTTTGGGCAAAAAATCCACCACATATTCGGCGCCGCGGTACAACTCCGTGTGACCTTTTTGGCGACCAAAACCTTTTACTTCGGTCACAGTTAAGCCCGTAACACCAACCTCTGCCAGCGCCTCACGAACTTCGTCCAGCTTAAACGGCTTGATGATTGCTGTAATTTCTTTCATGGTCAGTCCTTTTCTTTTTCCGTGACAAAAAATAATGAATTCAACGACTTGAGTTCACTGTATCCGATTAAATCCCTGTGTGAGCAATCTCGCCAATGAGCCAGCGCGGACAGTAGGGATCACTCCGTGTTTCTTACATTCTAAACCATACGTATGACAAGGATTTTGCCATAATTCATCGGCGCACAGTGGCTTGAAATCCGCCTGTATTGCACCATTTTGGTGAAAGTCGCATTATTTTCAAGCGATTTGAATGGCAAGTCGGTGTGCGATTGCTCTCACCTCGCCTGCACACTGCCTGTTGAATCCACAGGCCATAACGACTGCGGCAATCAACCTCTATGGCGATATGCCTGCGATTGTAGCATTTGACCCAAAAAACCGTCAAAAAAACTGGCCTCACCCAAATAGCGCCGAGCTTTAATTGTCACATGCTCCGGCTACACGTACAATAACGAATTCTTTCTCATTGCCCTCTTTTTGCTTATATTTTTGCTGATTATTTCACCCATGTCCACCATACCCACTTCCCGTACCGAAAATCTCAACGTCTCCAGCGTTGGCCACATGCCCTCTCCCGCTGAAGTTAAGCAGCGCATTCCCTTGTCCGAATCAACAGCGCGTACCGTGGAGAGCGGCCGCAAAGTTTTACAAAACATTCTGGACGGTAAAGATCATCGTTTGATGGTGGTGGTCGGCCCCTGCTCCATCCACGACCCCGAGGCTGGTCTGGACTACGCGCGCCGTTTGAAAATTCTGGCGGAAGAATTGAGTGACACGCTGTACATCGTAATGCGGGTGTATTTTGAAAAGCCGCGTACTTCCACGGGTTGGAAAGGTTTTATCAACGATCCCAATATGGATGACTCGTTTGATATCGATCAGGGCATGCAAAAGGCGCGTCAATTTTTATTGGATGTTAACGAACTGGGCTTGCCCGCCGCAACCGAGGCACTCGATCCGATTGCGCCACAGTATTATGGCGATTTGATCGCTTGGACCGCGATTGGCGCGCGCACAGCTGAGTCACAAACCCACCGCGAGATGGCGTCCGGCTTATCCACGCCGGTTGGCTTTAAAAATGCCACGGATGGTTCACTCGACGCTGCGGTGAACGGTATTTTGTCCGCGTCTGCGCCGCACAGTTTCTTGGGCATCAACGAAAGAGGCGAAACCGCCATCATCCGCACGCGTGGCAATGCCTACGCACACACCGTATTGCGCGGCGGCGGTGGTCGTCCGAACTACGACACCGTATCCGTATCATTGGCAGAAAAAGCACTGAATAAAGCCCAACTGCCTGCCAATATCATGATCGACTGCTCGCACGCCAATTCGTGGAAAAACCATGATTTTCAGCCGCTGGTACTCAAAGATGTGGCGCACCA
>CAZCYS010000352.1:0-1562 GCA_964502825.1 uncultured Hydromonas sp.
ATGCCGCACGTGAACAATACCAATTCCGTGAACAACGCCTCAAACGCGAAAAAACCGAGCGCGAACAACGCCGCCACCAAAAACTCGAACACAAACACGCCGACTTCACCGCCGAGCATCCACCTGCGCAGTTTGAAAGCGATGACATCGAACGCAAACGCGCCAGCATCGAAGCCGCACTAGCACGAGCGCGCGCACGGCGGGGAACAAGCAACTCATCGTAATACTTATGGTGCACAAAGACAGTAGGGGCGGGTTAAAAACCCGCCCCTACATCTTTTTACGATTCTCTTGATCGGGCTTGATTCGCACTACTCTTGTTTCAAATACGCCAAAACCCCTTCATACTCCCTCAACCGCGCATAATCCTCCACCGTTGGATGACCAATCCGCGCAAGGTTCATATTGTCAGCGACATCAGCGAGCTTGACTTGTAACGCCAGCGGATTGGCTTTAGCACGCACGGCAGCGTCCATGCGTTTTTCCCCCGGACGTTTGGTCAGCGCCTCAACAGCGGCAATGATGTCGGCATCGAAGCCCGCTTGGGCCAAATCATCGTAGGTGATCGGCGTGTCTTCGACCACGTCGTGCAGGATGGCGACGATGCGCGCGCGTTCATCGGTTTGCGCCAAAGCGACGCGCATCGGGTGGCAGATATAGGGCGCGCCTGCGAGGTCGTATTGACCTTTATGCGCGCGTGCGGCGAGTGCGAGTGCGTCTTCAAATGATGGCATGTTTTTCTCAGAATTCATTATTTTTGGGTATAAAAAACGCCTGCGTCGCACGCAAGCGTTTTGGGCGTACGTTGTGAAATCAGCTTTTGCGTTGCTTTTTCAGCGACTCGCCTTTGGACCAACGCCACAGCCACATGATATAGCCCGACAGCGCGTAGGCAACGAACAAGCCAAACAATGCAAACGGTGGCCATGCGATGATACAGAGCATGATACCAACGAACATCAGCAGCTTGACGAACGGCACGGAGTGCTGCAAATCCATAGCTTTTCCGCTCGAATAGCGGATATTGGTAATCATAGACAGACCCGCAAACAGAGTGACGACGATGGCAATGT
Source organism: uncultured Hydromonas sp. (assembly GCA_964502825.1). Lineage (GTDB taxonomy): Bacteria > Pseudomonadota > Gammaproteobacteria > Burkholderiales > Burkholderiaceae > CTSOIL-112. The sequence continues at coordinate 1,074 of CAZCYS010000352.1, forward strand.
AGGGAATGATCTCCGCCGGAATGGAAAGATCTTTTTCCTCAACCAGCCAAACCATCCCCGCCGTGAGTGCCGCCGCCGATGGGCTGGGCAGCCCTTGGAAATAACGCTTGTCGATCACGTCGGTGTTGATGTTAAACCGCGCCAAGCGCAATGCCGCGCACACGGTGTAAATAAAGGCAACGATCAGCCCCAAACGCCCCGTTCCCAACCCGTGCAACTGCCATTCATATACGACCAAGGCAGGGGCGACGCCAAATGAAACCATATCGGCCAAACTGTCGTACTGCTCGCCAAATGCACTTTGGGTTTTGGTCAATCGCGCCACGCGTCCGTCCATACCATCGAGCACCATGGCGCAGAAAATCGAAACCGCTGCCACATTGAACTCGTGGTTCATGGCCTTGACGATGGCGAAAAAGCCTGCGAACAGAGCCGCCGTGGTGAAGGCATTCGGCAGCAGGTAAATCGCACGGTGACGAGCGGGGATAT
>CAZCYS010000353.1:0-1561 GCA_964502825.1 uncultured Hydromonas sp.
TCAATCCCACGCCCGCAGGCGAAGGCAAAACCACCGTCACCATCGGTTTGGCCGATGGCTTGCGCCGCATCGGGCAAAACAGTGTGGTCGCGATTCGCGAGCCGTCGCTCGGTCCGGTGTTTGGCATCAAAGGCGGCGCAGCAGGCGGCGGCTACGCGCAGGTGATCCCGATGGAGGACATCAATCTGCACTTCACCGGCGATTTCCACGCCATCGGCGCGGCAAACAATCTACTCGCCGCCCTGCTCGACAACCATATTTACCACGGCAATGCCTTGGACATTGATCCGAAACGCATCGTTTGGCGCCGTGCCGTGGACATGAACGACCGACAATTGCGCAATATTATCAATGGCTTGGGACAAAAAACCGACGGCTGCGCGCGCGAAGATGGCTTTGACATCACCGTCGCCAGCGAAACCATGGCGGTTTTTTGTCTGGCAAGCGATTTAACCGACCTCAAAGCGCGTTTGGGACGCATCATCGTCGCCTACAATCGCGCGGGCGAGCCGATCACGGCGAGCCAGCTAAACGCCGAAGGCGCCATGGCCGCCCTGCTCAAAGACGCGATCAAGCCCAACCTCGTGCAAACACTCGAAGGCACGCCCGCACTGGTACACGGCGGGCCGTTTGCCAATATCGCGCACGGCTGCAATTCCGTCATCGCCACGCGCGCGGCGCTGTCCTTGTCCGACTACACCGTGACCGAAGCCGGATTTGGCGCCGATTTGGGTGCGGAAAAATTCCTCGACATCAAATGCCGCTTGAGCGGACTGGCGCCGGACGCCGTGGTGTTGGTCGCCACTATTCGCGCACTCAAATACAACGGCGGCGTTGCGAAAACCGAATTAACCCAAGAAAATTTGGACGCATTGCAACGCGGTTTGCCCAATTTGCTCAAACACATTGAAAACCTGACGCAGGTATTCAAACTTCCTGTCGTCGTTGCCATCAACCATTTCACCAGCGACACCGATGCCGAGGTGCAACTGTTGCAACAAGCCTGTGCCTCGTTCGGCGTGCAAGTCGTCGTGTGCCGAGTGTGGGAAAAAGGCGGTGCGGGCGGCGAAGATTTGGCGCACGCCGTGGTCAAACTCTGCGCGCAACCCCAAACCGCCGAGCACCTGCAATTTTGCTATCCCGATTCAGCCAGCATCAGCGAAAAAATACACGCCGTCGCCACGCGCGTCTACGGCGCGGATGGGGTTGAGTGGAGCAATGCGGCGAAAAAACAATTGACGCAACTCGAAGCGCTTGGTTTCAGTCACCTGCCCGTGTGCATCGCCAAAACGCAGTATTCGCTCAGCGACGACGCGAGCCAACTCGGACGCGCAACGGGCTTTCAACTGCACATCAGCAACCTGACCGTATCCGCCGGCGCAGGGTTTGTCGTTGCCATGTCCGGCAGCATCATGAAAATGCCCGGTCTGCCGAAAGTCCCTGCGGCGGAGAAAATCGACGTGGACGCCGAGGGGCGAATTTCGGGACTGTTCTAAATTCTAAAGTTATCACCATCATTGGGTAGGGGCAGGTTTGAAACCTGCCCCTACTGCATCCATCC
>CAZCYS010000354.1:0-1559 GCA_964502825.1 uncultured Hydromonas sp.
CCGTGGGCGATTCCGACCATCGTGTCGGCCAAAATGTGGGACTGGATGTTGCAACAGCAATTCGGGATCATCAATCTGTTCCTCGTATGGTTGGGCTTTGAGCGCATTGCGTTCACCACCGATTATCCGATGCTCTCGGTTTTGATCGCCGACGTATGGAAAACGACACCGTTCATGGCTTTGCTGATTTTGGCGGCTTTGCAAATGTTGCCTAAGGATTGCTATGAGGCGGCTAAGGTGGATGGCGTTCATCCGGTCAAAGTGTTTTTCAAAGTGACCTTGCCGTTGATCAAACCGGCATTGCTGGTGGCGGTGATTTTCCGCTTGCTCGATGCTCTGCGCGTGTTCGACGTGATCTACATTATGACCGGTACCAATGAGCAGACCATCAGTATGTCCGGCTTTGTCCGTGAAAAACTGATTGCCAATGGTTATGCGGGCGAAGGGTCTGCGGCTTCGACGGTGCTGTTTTTAATCATCGCGGCTTGTACCTTGATTTATATGAAACTCACACGAACCAATGCCAATAATTAAATGGCTTTTGATGTAGTTCAAATGGTTTTTGTTGTGATGTGAAATAAACATTTTGTAAGGAGGCTCTGATGCCTAAGTCGATTTTTTGGCGCGTATTATTTTGGCTGTTGGTGGTGGTGATTGTGGTGTTTGCGCTGTTCCCATTCGGCTACGCGATTTTATCTTCCATGTTAACCGGCAATGCTTTGTACGATGTGACCGATGTGGTCAACACAGGTTTGAGTATGGCCAACTACAAGGCTATTTTTGCCAACAGCGATCAGCCGTTTTGGCTCAATATCATCAATTCATTGATGGTGTCCGTCTCTGTGGTCGCGGCATCGTTGTTTTTAGGCGTGACGGCGGCGTATGCTTTGGGGCGTGTGCAGTTCAAAGGCCGTGGCATGTTGCTCATCGCTATTTTGGCGGTGTCGATGTTCCCGCAGGTGGCGGTTTTGGCCGGTATGTTTGAAATGATGCGTACCTTTGGCTTGTATAACAAGAGTATGGGTTTGGTGTTGCCTTACCTGATTTTTACCTTGCCGTTTACCGTGTGGGTGTTGACTACGTTTATCCGCGATTTGCCGAAGGAGATTGAAGAAGCTGCGATCATGGACGGTTGTACGCCGTGGCGCATCATCAAGGATGTGTTTATGCCGTTGATGTGGCCGGCGCTGGTGTCTACGGGTTTGTTGGCATTCGTGGCGGCATGGAATGAGTTCTTGTTCGCCTTAACTTTCGTGAATGATGATGCGCAGCGTACCGTACCGGTAGCGATTTCACTGATCGGTGGCGGGGCAAGCTCTCAGGAATTGCCGTGGGGTAAATTGATGGCCGCTTCGGTGATCGTGACCTTGCCGCTGGTGCTAATGGTGTTGCTGTTGCAACGTAAGATTGTATCCGGCTTAACCAGTGGTGCGGTGAAAGGTTAACAGGAGCGAATATGCCAAAACAATTTTTGCAACATCCTGATAACGTCAAAAATCCTGAATGGTGGCGCGGTGCGAGTATTTACCAGATTTATCCGCGCTCGTATCAGGACAGCA
>CAZCYS010000355.1:0-1555 GCA_964502825.1 uncultured Hydromonas sp.
TTTGCCAAGCAAACCGGTCTGGTGGAAATTCACATTCATGATCCGCAAGCGCATCCGAAAAGTCTGGAGGCGCAGCTCAAACAGCGTTATCCCTTCATCACGCCACACGTGGTCAGCGTACCAATGGGTAGCAATGAGGATGTCTGGCTGGAGCGCGTGGCGGTGGCAACGGCCAATTTATTAAACGCGAACCTGCGCCCGAGCCAAACCGTCGGTTTGGCCTGGGGAACCACGTTGGATGCGGTTTCGCGCGCATTAACTCCGAAAAACATCCCCGATTTAACGTTCGTACAGCTCAACGGCAGCGCCAACTCGCTCGATCTGGTCAGTGGCTTCGTGACCGACACCATTGCGCGTTTTGCACAGAATTATGGTGCGCAAGCACACCTGTTTCCTGTACCCACTTTTTTCGACGACCCGCGCACTAAAAAGGCGATGTGGCGTGAGCGCACCATCCGACATATTTTGGATATTCAAGAACAAGCCGACGTACTGATTTACTCGGTGGGTAGCGTCACCGCAAAAATCCCGAGCCATGTGTATGTCGCCGCGTATTTGGACGAGCCGGATTTGCAGGAGTTGGCCGACGCGGGTGCAATCGGCGACATCGCCACGGTGTTTTACCGAGCCGATGGCAGCTTTGCCGATATTCCATTCAACAAACGCGCCAGCGGACCCAATTTGGCGATCACGCGCAAGGTAAAATCGGCAATCTGCGTGGTCAGCGGTTTGGGTAAAGTGTCCGCACTGCGCGGCGCACTGGAAGGGCGTTTGATGAATACTTTGGTGCTGGATGAGATCACGGCACATGCGTTGTTATACGCTGATGATTAATGCATCTTCACAAAAGGAGTGTCTCATGTCTGATCACAAACATAACAGCATTGATTATGTCGAGTTCTCCGGTAAAAATTCGGACAGCATTACCCAAATCAAGAATTTTTATTCAGATGCTTTTGGATGGAAATTCAACGAATGGGGAGCCAGTTATATAGACACCGATTCCAGCGGCATTGCCTGCGGTTTTGATGCCACGAGCATTCGCGCTCCGCTCGCGGTAATTTATTCCGACAATCTGGAAAACTCGTATGCGATTATTAAGGATTTAGGCGGTATCATCACCCGTGAGATTTTGTCATTTCCGGGTGGTCGGCGCTTTCATTTCAGAGACCCAGCGGGAAATGAGCTTGCCGTTTGGTCGGATAAATAGACGAATGATCAGCTCAAAAGCAAAAAGCCCTTGTACGATACAAAGGCTTTTTTTATGGCCAAAATAATCATTGCAAGATATAGCCGCTAACCAATTCGCTGTATTCACGCACCTGCGCCTGTTGCCATGCCTCATCGTAGCCCAGTTCTTCAGCAATGATGGCGGCCACACGCGGCGCCATGTGTGCACTGGCGCGGGCATTGAGTAGCAGCGCACGCAGGCGACGCGCCAATACGTCTTCGACCGTGCGCGCTTGTTCCATGCGCACCGCCCAGCGAACTTCAGCCTCGGTGTACGGCAATTCTGGATTGAGAATCTGCGTCGCGCCATCGAGCTTTTGGATCA
>CAZCYS010000356.1:0-1552 GCA_964502825.1 uncultured Hydromonas sp.
GCAATCTGCGGGTGCGAGTGGCCGTGCAGATTGACCCACCACGAGGACACCGCGTCGATGTAGGCTTTGCCGTGCTCATCGTATAAATGCACGCCTTCGCCACGCACGATGCCCAGTGCATTCGGGCGCAGTTTCATTGGCGTGTACGGATGCCAGATCACGGCGCGGTCGCGTTCGGTCAGGTTTAATGTTTGTTTCATAATGTCCAATATTCTTTTAAAACAGCCAGTTGCGGTGCGATGCGCAGGGCTTGCTGCGCCACGTTGTGCGCGGACAGCTCGTCCATGCGGGCTATGTGCGCGAGTATGGGCAAGCGGCTGTACTGTGTGATGAACTGCTCCGATTCCGCATGTGCATCGCCGTTCACGATCAGGCCGAGGATGCGGATGCCACGCGCTTTGAGCGCGTCAATCGCGGAAACCGTGTGCGAAATGCTGCCCAAATAATGCTGCGTGACCAACACCGTTGGCCAGTGGTAATGCGCCAGTAGATCGGCGACGACGTGTTGATCGTTGATCGGTGAGCAGACGCCGCCTGCGGTTTCGATCAGCAGCGGTTGCTGCGTCGCGGGGGCGTTTAAATCGGTCAGCGCAATCGTCACCTGCTCCGCACGCGCCGCCGTGTGCGGCGATGCGGCGAGCTGTAATCGGTAGGTTTCGGGGTGAATATGCGTGGTGTCGCTCAATTCGCGCACGCTGTTGCTGTCGGTGTGATCCAAACTACCTGCCTGAATCGGTTTCCAGTAGTCGCATTGCAGCGCGCGTGCCAATACCGCCGCGCACACCGTTTTGCCGATATCGGTGTGGATGCCGGTGAGTGCAATCGGCGGATAGGCGTGGCTCATGGCTGCACCTCCGTGGACAGCGCACGCCACAAGGTGTCGCACAGCAGGCGCATTTCATCGTCGGTATTGAATGCGTGCAGGCAAATGCGGAGGCGCTCGCTGCCTGCCGGTACAGTGGGTGAAAATATCGGTCGCACGTCCAAATTTTGCGCGTGTAATGCGTGGGTAACCGCATGGGTGCGTGCGACATCGCCGATCACCAGCCCTTGAATCGCCGTGTCGCTCGCCAACCAGGTCACGCCCAATGTTGGCCAATCGTAGTTGGCGCGCCGTTGTTGAAACCCGTGGATGACGTTATGCAAAGCCGTGCGTCGGTGTTGGTTGTGCGGTAACTGCGCATACGCCCGCGCGATCGCTGCGTAGCTCGCCGGTGGTAACGCGGTGGTGTAAATGAAGGCACGCGCATAATTGATGAGGTAGTCGATCAAGGTTTGGCTGCCGACCACTGCCGCGCCGTGGCAGCCCATGCCTTTGCCATAGGTGTGGATGCGGATGGTGACGTCGTTGTGAACGCCCAATTGCTGCGTCAAACCCTGTCCCTGTTCGCCAAACACCGCCGTGGAGTGCGCTTCATCCACCACCAAGGCGGCGCGGTATTGGTTTGCCAACTCGGCCAATTCACGCAACGGCGCCATGTCACCATCCATCGAGTAGAGCGATTCAACCACGATGACGATGGTTTTGCCCGCGTGTTGTTCGAGCAATTCG
>CAZCYS010000357.1:0-1546 GCA_964502825.1 uncultured Hydromonas sp.
GGCAAGATGGTTTGTATTTGTGCGGCTTTTATCTGTCACCGAACGGGATGCTGCACGAAATCGCGCATGAGGCGCGGTTTATTGCGCAGACGATTCAACGTCAATCAGTGGCGTGATTGGGCGAGTTGTGGTGTTGTATCGGTTGGCTCATTCGTTTTGCACCCGCACCGGTACGCGCGGGGCGAGCGCACACATCAGTTCATAACCAATCGTACCCGAGGCGCGGGCCACTTCGTCAATCGGAATGTTTTTCCCCCACAGTTCGACCGATGAGCCGATGCGTGCGTCGGGAATCGGTGTTAAATCCACTGTAAGCATGTCCATCGACACGCGTCCAATCAGCTGAGTGCGCACACCGTCAACCAGCACGGGTGTGCCGTCGGTGGCGTGGCGCGGGTAACCGTCGGCGTAACCGCAGGCGACCACACCGATGCGCATGTCGCGTGGGGCGATGAAGCGTGAGCCGTAGCCGACACCTTCGCCTGCACGGATGGTGCGTACGGCGATCAGCTCGCTGGAGAGTGTCATGCCGGCCTGTAAATTGCATTCTTGCGCGGTTTTGTCGGCAAACGGTGAGCCGCCGTAGCTGACGATGCCTGGTCGAATCCAATCGCCGTGGGTGTCGTGTCGGCTCAAAAGCGCGGCTGAGTTGGCCATGGTTAATGGTGCGTGTGGATGCGTCAGACGAATTTTCTCGGTGCTTTGTTTGAATTGGGCGAGCGCCTTATCCACGCCGTGCGCGACGTCGGCGTTGGCAAAATGGGTCATCAGACCGATTTGGCCGACGTGTTGTAGTTGGCGCAGTTCTGCGTACACCGCATCCACCTCGTCGCAAGCAAAGCCGACGCGGTTCATGTCGGTATTGAGTTTCACATAAATATCAATGATTTCGTCTTCGTGTGCGGATGGGAGCGCGGCTTTGAGCCATTCGATTTGCTCATGGTGGTGAATGACGACGGAGAGTTTGCGTTTGAACGCTTTGCGGTAGTCGTCCGCGCTGAAACAGCCTTCGAGCATGAGGATGGGTTTTTCCCAACCCAATTGACGCAGGAGTTTGGCTTCGGAAAAGTCGAGCATGGCCAAGCCATCGGCGCGCTCACACAATACGGGGTAGATATTTTTGATGCCGTGACCGTAAGCATTGGCTTTGACCACGACCCACATCCGCGCCTCGGTGAACTCGGTTTGTCGGCGCACTTGTGCGAGATTGTGGGCGATGGCGTTCAGATGGATGGTGGCGAGTATTGGGCGCGGCATGATGAACTTTGACTTAAAAGTTTGAAATTGACTGCTGTCATTGTAGAGCGATTTGTGTAAAAAATCCATGCGCGGGGCGCAGTATCTGCGCACACGGGCTATGCGTCGGAATGCTCGGGGATACTAATGAATAGTTGCTATGGTTGAAATCTTTGTAACGGATGAGTACGTTCTGTGATATAAAGTTGAAAGACTGAAAGCGAACCGAATCAGGTTGCACTGTTTCCGAATAACATGAAAATCGCACGGCTGGCGTAGCGGATATGACGCTGTTGCTCCGAGTACGTCA
>CAZCYS010000358.1:0-1544 GCA_964502825.1 uncultured Hydromonas sp.
GTCCCCAGACGCAGCCGGTGTCCAGACAGATGGTGTTGTTTTCGTAGTGCAGTCCCAGCGCCGACCAGTGGCCGAAGATGATGGCTTGGTCGGCGGTTTTGCGCTGGGGCAGGCGAAACCACGGCAGCAGGCCGTCGGGTACGTCGCCGATTTCCCCTTTGAATTGAAAATCCATCGTGCCGTCGGGCGCGCAGACGCGCATGCGGGTGAAGGCGTTGATGATGACGCGCAGGCGTTCGGCGCCACGCAGCGTATTTTTCCAGTAGTTCGGTGAGCTGCCAAACAGGGTTTTGAGGTGTTCGATGTAGTCGTCGCCCGCGAGTATGGTGCGCGCTTCATGGGAATGCTGCAAAACCTGTCTCAAACTCCATTGTGGCATGACGCCCGCATGCACCATGAGAATGCCGTGTTCGTAGTGCGCCAGCGGCCATTGTCGGAGCCAGTTGAGCCAGTCCTCGCAGTCGGGCGAGAGCAGGATGTCGTCCAATGTGTCGGAGCGCCCTTGCGTGCGCACGCCGGCGGCGACACCGAGCAGGTGGATGTCGTGGTTGCCGAGAATGACGCGCGCGCGGCTGCCGAGCGCCCGCACTTGGCGCAGTACGCCGAGGTTGTCGGGGCCTCGGTTGATCAGATCGCCGCAGAACCAGACATCGGCGTGCGCGGGAATCTGTGCGAGCAGTCGGGCGAGCGGTTCGGCGCAGCCTTGAACGTCGCCGATGACATAAAAATCGGGCTTGGTCTGGTTTTGACTTGGGTTGGGCTTGGAACGCGAACGGTCGTGAATGTGCTGCATCGTTTTCTATGGTTTTGGGTTGCGATGATGTCATTGTAGCGGTGTTTTGTGCCAATTGAGTGACGTCGGCACGGGCATCGGGCTTTTTTTGCTTTTTTTCTGCGTTTTTTATATGACTGGGCTTGCGGTTGGCGTAAAATCTCAAAGTTTAGGTATTTCTTTGAGGCAGTATGTCTGATTTTATTAAAAGTTTTCGCTCGACCAATCAATGGCTGTTGCTGGCGTGGTATGACATTCGTCAGCGCTATCGCCGTTCGGTACTCGGGCCGTTTTGGATCACCTTGTCCACAGCGATCATGATTTTGGCGCTGGGGTATTTGTGGACGCATATTTTTAAGGTGGATATTCCGACGTTTTTGCCGTTTTTTGCGGCGGGGACGATTATGTGGGGCTTTATTTCGGCGCAGATCAATGAGGCGTGCTCGGGCTTTTCGCAGTTTGAGGGCTATATTCGCCAGATCAATTTGCCGCTGCCGGTGTATCTGTTGCGCCTATGGGCGCGCAATTTGATTTTTCTCGCGCATAACTTTGTGATCATGATCGGGGTGTATATTTACCTCGGCGGTGCGGTCAAGCCGTTGATCGGGCAGTTTGTGCTGGGCTTTTTGTTGTTGAGCTACACGCTGTTGATGCTGTCGGTGCCGATCGCGTATCTGTGCGCGCGTTTTCGTGATATTCCGCCGATTATTCAAAACGTCATGCAGATTGTGTATTTCTTGACGCCGATTTTTTGGCAGCCGCATTTGTTGCC
>CAZCYS010000359.1:0-1543 GCA_964502825.1 uncultured Hydromonas sp.
CTTTATATCTTTTGGTGCAAACGATTCTTTACATTAAACAATAGCCTCGTGCATAATCGGCTCTGGCAAAAAGTCAAATCACTTTGCCGAACAATAATGATTACCATAAAACAGACAACGAGAGGCTGACCATGCCCACACATTTTTACGATGAAATGTATGCGGACACTGCCAAAACCAGTGTCCGTGCGCACTACGCCGCACTGAACGACTGGATGAGCCGACAAACCGCCGAGCTGATTGCGGAGAAACGTCAACAAGCCGATTTGATGTTTCGCAAAGTCGGTATTACCTTCGCGGTCTACGGCGAAGGTGCGGACACCGAACGCTTGATCCCCTTTGACCTGATTCCACGCGTGTTTCCGCAGTCCGAATGGAGTGCGCTGGAAAAAGGTTTGCGCCAGCGGGTGCAGGCGTTGAATATGTTTTTGTACGACGTGTATCACGAGCAAAACATCATCAAAGCGGGATTGATTCCCGCCGAACGGATTTTTAACAACAGCCAATACCGCCCCGAAATGCAGGGAGTCAATGTCGCGCGCGGCATCTACTCGCACATCAGCGGCATTGACATCGTGCGCGCAGGCGAAGGCGAGTTTTATGTGCTGGAAGACAATCTGCGCGTGCCATCGGGCGTATCGTATATGCTCGAAGACCGCAAAATGATGATGCGGCTGTTCCCCGAGTTATTCTCCAAATACCGCGTCGCACCGGTGGCGCACTACCCCGATCTGTTGCTCGAAACCCTGCGCAGCGTTGCACCCGCAGGCATTGACAACCCGACCATCGTGGTCATGACGCCGGGCGCCTACAACAGCGCGTATTTTGAGCACGCCTTCCTCGCGCAACAAATGGGCGTGGAGCTGGTCGAAGGACAGGATTTATTCGTCGATGATCTGCATGTGTATATGCGCACGACCAACGGTCCGAAACGCGTCGATGTGATTTACCGTCGGATTGACGACGATTTTCTCGATCCGCTGGCGTTTCGCCCTGACTCCGCGCTCGGCGTGCCGGGTTTGCTCAATTGCTACCGTGCCGGTCACGTCACACTGACCAACGCGATTGGCACGGGCGTGGCGGACGACAAATCGATTTATCCGTTCGTCCCCGACATGATTCGTTTTTACCTGTCCGAAGAACCGATTTTGAACAACGTCCCGACCTACCAATGCCGCAAGCCGGACGAACTTGAATACACACTGGCAAATCTGGACAAATTGGTGGTGAAAGAAACCCACGGCGCGGGCGGCTACGGCATGTTGGTCGGCCCAGCGGCGAGCAAAGCCGAAATTGAAGAATTCCGCCGCGTGTTGATCGCCAAACCGGAGCAATACATTTCGCAGCCCACCCTCGCGCTATCCACCTGCCCGACCTTTGTCGAGTCAGGCATCGCGCCGCGCCACATTGACCTGCGCCCGTTCGTTCTCTCAGGCAAAGAGGTGCAGCTCGTACCGGGCGGTCTGACCCGCGTCGCACTCAAAGAAGGCTCGCTGGTCGTGAACAGCTCACAAGGCGGCGGCACCAAAGACACTTGGGTTTT
>CAZCYS010000360.1:0-1535 GCA_964502825.1 uncultured Hydromonas sp.
ATGTATTTTAAGGTGCTGATATGAATGAGAATAAACAAATGGCAACGATCGAATTCAAAAATGTAGTCAAAGCCTATGGCGATGTGACCGTGGTCAATGATGTGAGTTTCAAGGTTGAAGCGGGATCGTTGGTCACCTTGTTAGGCCCATCGGGTTGTGGCAAAACCACAACTTTGCGAATGATCGCCGGACTAGAACAGCCGACCTCGGGTCAGGTTTGGATCGGCGGACGTGATGTGACATTGCTACCACCGTTGGCACGCAATGTCAGTATGATGTTTCAAAGTTATGCCTTGTTTCCGCATATGCGGGTTTTGGATAATGTCGCTTATGGTCTACTGAATCGCGGTTTGAAAAAGGCCGAGGCCAATGAGCGTGCGCTGGAGGTGCTAGCTCAGGTTAATTTGGAACATTTGAACCAACGCTGGCCTGCAGAATTGTCCGGTGGCCAGCAGCAGCGTGTCGCACTTGCGCGAGCCTTGGCGATGGAGCCATCGGTATTGCTATTTGATGAGCCGTTGTCCAACTTGGATGCGCGTTTGCGCCGACAAATGCGTGAAGAAATTCGTCAACTGCAGCAACGCCTCGGAATCACCGCCGTGTATGTTACGCATGATCAAAGTGAAGCGTTAGCGGTTTCGGATCAAATCATCGTCATGAATGTCGGCGTCATTGCGCAGCAAGGTACGCCACAGGAGCTTTATCAGCAGCCCAACAGCTCGTTTGTCGCAGGATTTATGGGCGATGCCAATCTATTGCCTATTCGTGGAGAACACTATCCATACACTTTGGGTAATTTGAGTTTGTCACATGCGACCGGACTGCGAGATGGGGCGAAACAAGTTGCGATTCGCCCAGAAGCCGTGCGTATCGTTGAAGCGAATACGCCGAATAGTTTGCCCGCGTCCGTGCGCAAGGCAACCTATTTGGGTATGCTGTGGGAGTTGGAATTAGAAACTAGCGTGGGTGATATTTTTGCAGTCAATCCTGATGTGCTCATGCCGTATCGCGCAGGGGATTCTGTAGGTGTGCAATTGGCTGATTATGGCGTGAGTTTGATTGCTCAGTAATTACGTTCGATTGAATGAATAGAGTAGACGAATGTAAAAAAGGTACTATCTCTGTCACCATTGACAAATTCCTGTTTATAACAGGAATTTGTTATTTTAGGCGAGTGAATAAACAAAATTTGTGCTATCCGGAAAATTCTTTTGCGTAATTCGAGCTGAACGATATCAGGTGTTTAGTCCATGACTGACAAAGTCTTCCAAGGCTTGTGTTAACGCTTCCGTATCTTGGACATCTTCATGCACAGCCCAGTAGGCCAAACCTTCTATAAGTGCGCCCAGTATCGGGCGCAGAAAGGGACTTCGTTGTTGTTCTGCATGGATGTCGAGTAGTGCGTTTAGTTTTTTATCAAACTGCGCATGGCGCTTGCGCTGAAAAGACGGGCCACCGCAGCGCAGTATGGCGAGCAGATGTGGTTCGTTGAGCATGATGCGGAAGATTTGCGAAACAGTTTGTGGCGTGGGCAT
>CAZCYS010000361.1:0-1527 GCA_964502825.1 uncultured Hydromonas sp.
GTGGCTAAGATCACTGCGTAATATTTAATTACCCCGAAGGGTAATGCTGGACGGGATTCTATTTTTTGTGATAGAATCCCGCTTCTTTCTCTATTGAAAAGAGAAAACCAGTCGGTTCAATAAGTTTTGGTTGTAGGGGCGTAGCTCAATTGGTAGAGTGACGGTCTCCAAAACCGTAGGTTGGGGGTTCGAGACCCTCCGCCCCTGCCACAGTCAAAACAGCTATTCAAATTTTATAAGCGAAGAGGCAATGTCTCAAACTCATGTTGTCGATGCCAATCCTTCTAAGTGGGGTGTTTGGGCGCCGATCGTTGTTTTAGTCGCCGCGTTTGTGGCGTATTTATTTCTCCCGCTGCAACCTGCGTACTTGAAATCGCTTTTGTTGTTGGCGGGTTTTGTCTTGGCTGCGGTGGTGTTTTTTGTGTCGCCCAGCGGCAAAGCATTTGTGGCGTTTGCCAAAGAGAGTTATCGCGAAACCCGTAAAGTGGTTTGGCCGACTCGAAAAGAAGTTTTGCAAATGGCGGGTGTGGTGTTCCTGTTTGTGTTTGTGATGGCCTTGTTTATTCTGGGTGTTGACAAGCTGATTGAATGGGTGCTGTACGATCTGATTTTGCGTTGGAATAGATAATGGAAAAACGTTGGTACTTCATTCAGGCTCATTCGAGCATGGAAAAGAATGTAGAGCGCTCATTGAATGAGCGCATTGCGCGTTCTGGCATGGACGATATGTTTGGCCGTGTTTTGGTGCCGACAGAGGAAGTGGTCGAGATGCGCAATGGCAAACGTGTGGTTGCCGAGCGTCGATTGTATCCGGGCTATGTGCTGATTGAGATGGCCATGACGGATGAGACCTGGCATTTGGTAAAAAGCACGCCGAAAGTATCTGGCTTTGTGGGTGGTGTGGGCAATAAACCGCGTCCATTGCCGCCGCACGATGTAGAAAAAGTATTGAGCCTGATGAGTGGCGAGCGTCCACGTCCGAAAATCGAATTTGAGGTGGGCGAAGAGTTGCGCGTCACCGAAGGTCCGTTTGCCGATTTCAATGCGTTTGTTGAGGAAGTCAACTACGAGCGCAATAAACTGCGCGTTGCGGTCACAATTTTTGGCCGTTCAACACCGGTGGAATTGGGTTTTGATCAGGTTGAAAAAATTGTCTGATTTCAGGTTTTAGAGACGAGATAAAAATTTAAGGTTAAGCGCTTTACCTGCATTTGCTCACCAGCGAATGAATAAATAAGTTGCAAGAGGAGCCAAAGTAGCGTGAAGCAATTCACCGAAATGGCGTTACCACTCAAGGAAGTGAAAAATGGCAAAGAAGATTGTCGGCTTTATTAAGCTGCAAATTCCTGCGGGTAAAGCAAACCCGTCTCCTCCAGTCGGTCCTGCGTTGGGTCAACGCGGTCTGAACATCATGGAGTTCTGTAAAGCGTTTAACGCGGCAACCCAAGGCGTAGAGCCGGGTCTGCCAGTACCTGTGGTGATCACAGCGTATGCGGATAAAAGCTTCACCTTCGTAATGAAAACCAC
>CAZCYS010000362.1:0-1526 GCA_964502825.1 uncultured Hydromonas sp.
CCTTGCGCGCCGCGCGTGACAATGATGCGACGCACGCCTTGCGCGTGTACCTCACGGCAGGCTGCGGCGATGTCCGCTTCGGTATTCAAATTTCGGCCAACGCGCGCGTGCAATTCGCCCACATTCAAAATCAGTAGGTTCAGACCGCTTAAATCCGCCGGTAAATTCGCCATTTTCGGCTCGGACACAGCAACAATGACCAAAGGCGCGGCGCTCGTCTGCGCATCCTGCAGCAATTGCGCCACACTCTCGGCGGGTAAATTCAAATCCGCCACGACCAGACGAGCCGCAGCGCGCTGTGCCGCGCACTGGCGCAACCATTCGGGCGTCTGCTGCGCACACACATCCATGTGCGCCAACGCCAGCACCATTTCGCCCGAATCGTCCAAAACAGCGGTATAGGTGCCGCTGTTCACACCGGCCACCGCCAAACAGCCGCCGGTATCCACGCCGCAATCACGCAGCGCGGCCAGCAAGTGCGCACCGGCGGGATCTTGGCCAACGGCGGTGAGCAGTTGTGTCGGCGCGCCGAGTCGAGCCAAATTCTCCGCCACATTGCGCGCCACGCCACCGAAGGTTTCCTGCACGCGCACGGGATTCGACGTGCCCATTTGCAACGGCGATGTGGTACGCATTTTGCGGTCAATATTTGCACCGCCAATACAAACAATCGGGCGCTGCGCCTGCGGCAACACATAAGCGCGCCCCAAAATCAGCCCCTCGCGCGTGAGTGCCGAGATGTGTCCGGCCACCGCCGAACGCGAAATGCCGACCTGCTCAGACAGCTCCTGCTGCGACAAATAGGGGTTGCGCTGAATCAGCGCGAGGATGCGTTGCTTGGGCGTGCCGAATTCATCTGTCATCATTTTTGTTTGCCTCATAAACTTTTGTTCATTATATTAAACTTTTGTTTGATCTCTGTCAAGTGTGCAAGCGCTTTGTAGAACACTCATCCGTTTTGCTTAAAAAAATAATCAATCTCTTCTTGAAAAGAAACGCCTTCATCCCCAAATATTTTTCAGCAACAGACCATTGATTGGTTCTGGAATACATTGAAAATAAAGGTAAATCATGAATTTAGATAAATTAACCAGTAGTTTCCAAAGCGCGCTGCAACGCGCGCAGGGTTTGGCCAGTGAAAAAGGCCATTCGTCGATGGATGCAGCGCATGTTTTGTCGGCGATGTTGGATGATTTGGACAGCAGCGTGCCTGCTTTATTGCGCTATGGCGGCGTGGATCTGGCGCGCGTGCGCGCCGAGGTGAAAAAGGCGGTGGAGGGCTTGCCCGTGGTGGAATCCTCGGGCATGCCGATGCTGTCCTCGGACTTGGCACAGACCCTCATGCGCGCAGAGCAGCACGCGCAAAAATACGGCGACAGCTATGTCGCGTCCGAGATGTTATTGCTCGCCTTGCTGGACGAGAAGAGCAAACACAGCCTGAAAAAAGTATTGAACGGCATGGGCCTGAATGAAAAGACCCTGTTGGCCGCCATTGAAAGCATTAGAAAGGGGAAAAACGTGGACAA
>CAZCYS010000363.1:0-1516 GCA_964502825.1 uncultured Hydromonas sp.
GTGATGGAAGTGGTGATGACCGCGATCTTCTTGTTCGTGATCATGGGCGCAACCCACAAAGACGCGGCGCCAGGCTTTGCGCCCATCGCCATCGGTTTGTGTTTGACCTTGATTCACTTGGTGTCCATCCCTGTGACCAACACCTCGGTTAATCCGGCGCGTTCATTGGGCGTGGCCTTGTTTGCCGATACGGCGGCGCTGTCGCAAGTATGGTTGTTCTGGGTGGCGCCGATCATCGGTGGCGTACTTGGCGCGTTGGCCTACAATGTGGTTAAATGCGAGCGTTGCGCGAAAAAATAAATCTACCTTTAAACAAGGTAGTATCAAAAACCGCTCGGTTCAGTAAGCCGAGCGGTTTTTTTGTGCGTGTATGAGGCTCGATCGCGTTGTATCGTCGTCACTTTGAACACTGTTTTGGCAATAAGTTTCAAACGTATTTTTTTGCACAAATGTTCAAACAAATTGAGCAAATGTTTATCTATAACGATAGAGTGTTTCACATTTGCGTCACGTTACAGGTCTAAGATAGAACTGATTTTGAGCAGGTTTGGAGCGCTGCTCATCGATCCCGCGCAAAATCGCCACTCAATAACAAGGAGAATAAAATGAAACCGAGTTTTTCACGTATCATTAAGCCCATCACCGTAGCAGTACTGATGGCAACCGGAGTGATGAGCATGAATATCGCGCAGGCAAAGCAAACCAATATGTGTCCGACGCTGGACGGTAAAGCACCGATTGTGATTGCGCATCGTGGCGCATCTGGCTATATGCCTGATCACACCTTGGAAGGCTACACCCGTGCGGTTGAATTGGGTGCGGACTACTTTGAGCCAGACTTGGTGTCCACCAAAGACGGTGTGTTGATCGCGCGCCACGAGCCGAATCTGAAAGACACCACCGACATCGCCACGCGCCCAGAGTTTGCCAAATACAAACGCACGATGGAAGTCGATGGCAAGGCCGAAGAAGGCTGGTTTGCCGCTGATTTGACCTTGGCGCAAATCAAAACCCTGCGTGCGAAACAACCGCGCGCCGATCGCTCCACCCAATACGACGGCCAATTCCAAATTCCAACGTTTGAAGAAATCCTCAAACTGCGCGCCGAGTTATCCAAAAAACACGGTCGTGAAATCGGCGTGTATCCGGAAACCAAACACCCCGCATGGCACCACGATCTCGGCTTGGGCTTTGAAGACAAACTGGTCACGATTTTGAAAAAACATGGTCTGAATCGCGCCAATGCGCCGGTGTACATTCAATCGTTCGAGCTGACCAATCTCAAAGCGCTGAAAAAAATGACCAAAGTGCCGCTGATCTACTTGCTCGACGCGGATGACGTGAACAAAGACGGCAGCATCGCGACGATTCGTCCGTATGACTTTGTCAAACAAGGCGACACGCGCACCTACGCCGATATGCTCAAGCCGGAAAATCTGAAAGAAGTCGCTAAAGTTGCCAATGGCATCGGCCCGTGGAAAGTCTATGTCGCCTCCTACCGCACCGATGCGGATGG